>JAPOSW010000108.1:0-26423 GCA_026709505.1 Gammaproteobacteria bacterium
GGTTGAAGATGCACAGCCCGCTCCAATCCGTCCCAAAACCTACAAAAAGAAATCACATATTTCAAACTGAGCCGCTACCTAAATCCGGCATGCAGAACCTGAATCAAGTCGAGTCCCTGGCGGGTCGCCATGGCCTGATTGTTCGAGGTGCATTTGCAGTTCAAGATGAAGACAATGTCCCGCCAATCCATGATCAAGGCCCAGCTCGGACATTGATGTTGTTTGGAAACGCCGGATCATCGATCTGGAAGACGTTTTCCTCATCGGAAGAATATAGCGACAGCAAGCCCGATGCACTGGATCGCTGGAGTCAGCGCATTGGCGAAAAATTGGCCAGTGAACTGGAAGGTCGGGCACTGTTCCCGTTTGGCGGACCACCTTATCGTCCATTTCTAAAGTGGGCCAAGAAGGCAGAGTCGTTGCTGAATTCTCGCCTGGGCATGCTGATTCATCCGAAATACGGGCTCTGGCATGCCTATCGGTTTGCCATTGCCTTGCCTTTTGGCATGGAGGTTGACTCCGGCAATCCTGTGGATATCTGCGCTGCATGTCCGGATCAGCCCTGCATTACGGCCTGTCCGGTCAATGCTTTCGAGGCAGAGATGGAGTTTGATGCCAGAGCTTGCTATTCCCATCTTGGCGAACCGCAAAACACCGCTTGCAGCACTGGCTGTCAGGCTCGACTTTCATGCCCCTATGCCAGCGAGTTCAGGTATCATCCCGGTCAGGCTGGATTTCATATGGATGCTTATATCAAGACCATGTCCAAGCGTTTCTGATATCCACCCGGTTCGCATGTTCGATTGCTATCGAAGGTTTTGCAATACTCGTTTTGGGCACAAAATATTGCAGGGAATCACATGACCTATCAGCTCGGAATTGACACAGGTGGAACCTATACCGACGCAGTGATTGTTGATACTGCAAAACGGATTATTGCCAAATGCAAGAGTCTGACCACCCCGTTTGATTTAACCGAAGGCATCGAACAGGCACTCGATGGATTGAGTGGAATCAACCTCCAGGCTACGGGGCTGGTTGCATTGTCGACCACCCTGTCGACCAACTCGGTGGTTGAGGGTCGCGGTTCACCGGTCGGCGTTATTCTCGCTGGCTACAAGTCCCAACAGGTGGAACAAAGCGGATTGACTGAAATCCTGGAAGACAAGATGATCTCGATCATCGATGGCGGGCATGGCGCGACCGGTGAAGAACTGGTTCCGCTTGATGAAGCCAGGCTAGGGAAACTGATAGCAGGATATCAGGGCAGGGTTTCCGCATTTGCTGTCTCATCAATCTTTTCCATTCGCAATCCGGAACATGAAATCAGGATTCGGGAAAAGATCTATGCCAGCTCGGGCAAGCCCGTGGCTTGCGGACATGAGCTGTCCAACAGTCTCGGGGCACCGAGACGGGCTCTCACCGCAGCCATGAATGCCCGGATGCTGCTGTATATTCAGGAGCTGATTGATTCTGTGGAACGCATCCTCGCCAGAAAATTGATCCGCGCACCACTGATGATTGTCAAAGGTGACGGATCTCTGGTCAGTGCTCAAGTCGCTCGCAAGTATCCGGTATCGACAGTCTTGTCGGGGCCCGCTGCAAGCGTGATTGGCGCATGTGCACTGAGTGGGAAAAAAGATGCCATCGTGGTTGACATGGGAGGTACCACAACCGATATCTGCGTGGTCTCGAAGGGGCGTCCTGACTTGTGTCATGATGGTGCGAGAATCGGCAACTGGCAGCCAATGGTCGAGGCGATCCGGGTGTTTTCGATTGGGCTCGGGGGCGATAGCGAATTGCGATTCAAGGCTGGCCTGGAAATTTCCGAGCGGCGGATTGTGCCGATCAGCCTGTTGGCCTATCAATATCCCCGGATTCTCGACAAGCTCTATTCCCAGTACCACAGCGGACCGACTCCCCTCAACAACAGGTTTGCCCTGCAGCTTCAGATGAACCGGATATTGATCGACAATCTTGATCCGGTGGAGAGAGAGGTCTGGGAATCACTTGGGCGAGGCCCGGTCGAACTGGATTATCTGGCCAGCACTGATCGAATGCGCCTGCGAGCCTTGGCCCGACTTGAGCGTCTGGGCCTGGTGGTTTACAGCGGATTCACTCCTTCGGATGCCACCCATGTGCTCGGCATGAGCCAGCACTGGAATCCTGAGGCCGCCATCATGGGCGCCAAAATCTGGGCACGGCAGATGCGGCACCTTTACGGCTTTGGCGACTGGAAAGACGATGATGCCGTCACGCCCAGCCAGCGGATATTTGATGCGGTCACCCGAAAGATCAGCCAGAAACTCATCGAGGCCGGATTGCATCAACTGGAAAAGCTGTCCGAAACACAGACTGGAAAACTGACCAATATCCTGGCAGACATCATATTGAATCCCCAATTCCAGGGATCCCCAAAGCCGCTGTTTGAACTCGGCTTCTCCCGCAACCATTCCGTGATTGCCGTCGGCGGTCCGGCCAGGGATTATTTTCCGGATGTCTCAAAGCGGTTGGGAGTGAGTCTTGAACTGCCAGAGCATGGCGAGGTCGCAAATGCGGTCGGGGCGGCACTGGGTGCAGTAGTGCAAACCTCGCAGATTAATGTGACCCAGCCCGAATTCGGAATGTTTTACCTGTTTCACAAGGGGCAGCCGATGCGTTTTTCCAGTTTGCAGGAAGCGGTGAATGTAGCAGAGAACATGGCCAGGGAGGAAGCGGAAAATCTGGCGATTGCCGCTGGTGCAGACGGGATTGAAACCAGCATTGAGCATGATGCCAATCACATCAAGCACGATATAGACGGCGAGTTGTTTGTGAGCACCACAGTCACAGCGGTTGCTACCGGGCACCCGAAAGCGATCCAGGCAAAATCATAGGCCTGCCCTGTCCGCGGACGGGAGGCGAAGCGGCCTGGGCTTGACCGGACAGCCCGATTCGGGACAATGAGAGACTCCCGTCTTCATGTCCGATTACCGCAACGAAGCATGTTTCCGGTTTCATGACAGCTTCCGGGCGAGCGGATCCATGGCTGTTTCCGGCAGGTCCCGGCTGGTTCAAAATAATCCAGGAAACAGATTCCGAAATAATGACTCCAATTCCATTCGGAATTGCAGCACGCCCCTCCTCCCCGGGGTGTTGCACCTCATAGTGGAATTGGGGTGACAATATACTTCCAGATTGCGACAGATGTATTGGGATATCGGGTGATTGAACCACACAGTTTGCCTGTTATAATTGCTCTCCTGTTTCTGAATTTGATATAAAAGTGGCTAGAATTACTGTTAACGATTGCCTGGAAAAGGTTGATAACCGCTTCCAGCTTGTCATGATCGCTTCCAAGCGAACCCGGGAGTTGATACTTGGCGCAGAGCCCCTGGTCGATGCCGAAGGCGACAAGCCTACCGTGATCGCATTGCGGGAAATCGCCGAGGGACTGGTTGACGCATCAATCCTCGAGAAAAACGACAGCATGCTGGATGACTTCGACCTCGACGAAAGCCCGTTGGACGACGGGGAGATTGAAGGCATGGACGACACCGACATAGAAGGCGCAATCCGACAAGCGATTCTCGAGGGCTCCGATGGCGACCAAACTGGCAATAGCGCAAAGGCTGAAGAAGAATCTGGGTGAATTGCTGGAATCCTCTTCTTCCAGCGTATCCGGATCCGATCATGAAAAACTTTTCGCAGACCTGAACGAGACCCTTGAGGAGTATCTGGATCCACAGTCCATCTCCGATATCTTCAAGGCAACCATCTTCGGCGCCAGCGCTCACGAGGGACAGAAACGCAAGAGCGGAGAGGACTTCATCTACCACCCCATGGCAGTGGCCAAGATACTTGGCGAAATGCGCATGGACAGCCGCACCATCATTGCGGCGATACTGCATGATGTTGTTGAAGACACGGACACCACCCTCAAGCAGCTGGAGAAGAAGTTCGGGAGGGAAATAGCCCACCTCGTCAACGGGGTCAGCAAGGTCAGCCATCTCGAGGAGCGAACTTCCCGCAAGGATGCCGAGGCAGTCTCGTTTGGCAAGATGTTCATGGCCACCGCGGATGATATTCGCGTGATTATCATCAAGCTTGCCGATCGCCTGCATAACATGACTACGCTGGATTCGCTGGACCGTGGCCGACAAAACCGCATCGCCCGCCAGACCCTGGAAATCTATGCGCCTGTCGCCTATCGGCTCGGAATGTACGATGTGGCCCTGAAACTGGAGGATCTGGGCTTTCAACGACTCTACCCCTGGCGCTACAAGACCTTGAGTCGGGCCGTTGAGACCACTTCCGGCGCACGCAGGAAAATGGTTCGCCGGGCCAGCAGGCAGATTGCCGATGCGCTTTCCAGTGATGACATTGAGGTCGGCATCGTCGGAAAATCCCTCTACAACATCTATCGCGCCATGGGCAAAAGCGGTATTGCCCTGAATGACATCAAGGACATTTACTCCATTCGCATCATCACGCGTACCCGCAAGCAGTGCTACGAGGCCATCGGTACCGCGCACGAGGTTTTTCGTCCGCTGCCGGGAAATTTCAAGGATTTTATCGCCATCCCCAAGACCAATGGCTATCAATCCCTGCACACCATGATTATCGGACCCAGCGGCCAGGCAATCGAGATCCAGGTGCAGACACGTGCCATGCATGTCATTGCAAGATCGGGGGTGGCTTCGCTCAACATGCCTGACGACGTGATCAATGATGAAGGCTTGCCCACCAAGCATCTGGCCCATGAATGGGTAAGCAGCGTGGTCGAATCGCATGAGCTGTCGAGTTCCTCTGGCGAGTTCATGGAGCACCTGAAGACCGCCCTGTTTCCGGATGAAGTCTATGTGTTCACCCCGAAAGGCGACATTAAACGCTTGCCGGTTGGTGCTACAGCCCTGGATTTTGCCTATTCGGTGCACACGGATATCGGCAACGAAAGTATCGGTGCCATCGTCAATGATCAGCCTGTGCCCCTGCATGAGGTTCTGAACAATGGGGACAGGGTCGAAATCAAGACCCGAAGGCCAGCCAGTCCGAATATTCTATGGCTGGATTTCGTAGCCACCTCGCGAGCCAAAACCGCAATCCGCCATCATTTCAGTACGCAGAGAAGGCAGCAGGCTCAGCAATTCGGCAAGAAATTGCTGTTCACGGCCCTTCACAACATGGGACACAAAAAGCGCGGGATACCGGAGCCGGATAAAAACCGCCTGCTGGAAGAACTCAAGATCGATAACTGGAATCAGCTGCTCTCCGATATCGGATCAGGGTCGCGAATTCCTCTCCTGGTCGCCCGTCAACTGCTCAGCCATTCACCGGATGAAATCGAAACCGCGGATGCCGCGACCACGGCGGACTTGACTATTGAAGGCACGGAAAACCTCATTGTGACCCATGCAAAGTGCTGCCGCCCTGTTCCGGGCGACAAGATCTTTGGCATTTATTCTGCCGGCAAGGGACTGATTGTCCATCGCAACCAGTGCTCTGATGCTGATGCAAGATCGCAGCCACTTGAGAATTGTGTTCACCTGAACTGGTCAAAAGACGTTGTTGGCGCCTATGAAGTCAGCTTGACCGCCGAAATTGCGGACGAGCCCGGAATACTATCGAAAGTCGCCGGGATCATTGCCAATCACAACTCCAATATCAACGGCATTACCATGAATCCCGAACCTGCGGGCTCAGCACGGCTTTCGATTTTGCTGCTGGTCCTGAACACCCAGCATCTCTCAAAGATCATTCGAGACATGGAAGCCGAATCGACAGTGTATAAGGTGTACAGGCCATGAAACGGATATTGTTTGTGTGTCTGGGCAATATCTGCCGCTCACCAAGCGCAGAAGGCATGTTTCGCAAGATTGTCAGGGAGAGAGGGTATGAAGATGTGATCGAAATTGATTCTGCAGGGACCGGTGACTGGCACATCGGGCATTCTCCCGATCATCGTGCGCAAGAGGCGGCGATACGCCGTGGCGTTGACCTGTCTGACTTGAGAGCACGGCAGGTCAGCAATGAAGACATAATCCGCCATGATCTGATTCTGGTCATGGATCGACGGAACAGAGCGGATGTCGGCTCAATGGCACAGCCTGAATATCAGCACAAGATACGCTATTTGCTGGACTATAGCGAACAATACGAGGAACTCGAGATACCCGATCCATACTACGGGGGAGTGCATGGATTTGATGTGGCGCTGGACATGATTGAAGAATCCTGCGAACGACTGCTCGATTCGATCACCAAGTCATGACGGGCGAGTCAACTATTGGGATCAGCATCTCGAACCAGGCCCTGACGCTCCACCGCGCAAAGGGGAAGACTGTGCGGACCTATCCGGTCTCGACCGCGAAGAACGGGCCAGGACAGCTCAAGGACAGTTACTGCACCCCGCTTGGCAAACACGTCATACGGGCCAAGATTGGCGACGGACAACTGGCCAATACCGTGTTTCGGGCGCGACGGCCGACTGGGGAAACCTATCGATTTGGCATGCGTGAGGCAGAACCAGAAAGGGACTGGATACTGACGCGCATTCTCTGGTTAAGCGGACTTGAGGTTGGCTACAACCGACTGGGCAATGTCGATACGATGAGACGCTATATCTATATTCACGGCTGTCCGGATGACGTTGATCTCGGTCAACCCGGCTCTCGTGGCTGCATTCGAATGAGCAACGTTGATGTGATTGACTTGTTTGACTCCACCCCTGTCGGCACTCCGGTACTGATTCATGCCTAACTTGCCGCTCGGGCCATTGATTGTCGATATCCCGGATGAGACACTGAGCCCGGAAGACATTGTTCTGCTTCGGTCTCCCGCGATTGGCGGGGTGATTCTGTTTTCGAGAAACTATCGGTCACGACAGCAAGTAACCGGGCTGATTGCGGAGGTCCGGGCTTTGCGATCACCCCCCCTCCTTATTTGCGTTGATCAAGAGGGAGGGCGGGTACAGCGTTTTCAGGATGGATTTTTCCGCCTGCCGAGCGCGAGACAGATCGGAATCAAGTATGGGCAAGATATGCAGCAGGGTCTTCAGCTCGCCCGAAAGCTTGGCATGATGATGGCTGGAGAACTGGTTTTGACCGGTGTGGATATCAGTTTTGCGCCGGTTCTGGATTGTGCACATCCAGAAAGCCGGGTCATCGGGGACCGGAGCTTCAGCTCCGATCCGAATGCGGTTACGTCACTGGCCGGTGAATTTATCAGCGGCATGCGCCAGGCCGGCATGGCCGCAACTGGCAAACACTATCCGGGCCATGGCGGTGTCAGGGAAGATTCACATGAGATGCAGCCGGTGGATCGCCGCGAATTGACTGCTCTGCTTGACAGGGATCTTGTGCCATTTCAGGAGCTGGCACGACGTTTGACCGGTATCATGACGGCACATGTCCAGTTTCCCCTGATCGATACAGCCATTCCCAGTTTTTCTCACTACTGGCTGGAGACGATATTGCGTCGACGCCTGGGATTTACTGGCACTGTATTCAGCGATGACCTGACGATGGGTGGCGCAGGGCAGGGCGGCGAGCCTCTTGAGCGGGCTCATTCGGCACTGCGTGCCGGTTGCGACATGATCCTTGTCTGCAATGACCGAGCAGCCGCGCTTGAAATTGCCGAACAGCTTGGAGAAGAGCATAATCCCGACCCAGTGAAAATAAATTTGCTTCGTGCTTCAAAGCATCTGTCAACACTCGATCTAGCCCTGATTCGCGCCAGCCTCCCTGAACTCAGTTGACCGTCGGCATCCGCATGCTTACTCTGGACTGCACTCATCAAGGCTAGGATAATGCAACCTGCACTTCTTGAACATGGCTGGCTGGCAGGCGGCTGCCAACATGCCGCTCGGTGAATCCCGGAGTACGACTCCCGTGATCATCGAAAACAGGGTATTGCCGAGGCATCAGGTCACAGTGGCAAGTGGCTTTCCATATTGCACACCAATCGTAACCCATTCGTGTTGGCGGAGCTTGCATGGAAGTCAAGGGCAGTTCCAGCTGCAATCCAACCTCATGCATCCTTGACAGGCTACCGAAAGCTGCCGGTAGAAAGCATCCTGAAAACCAAGTAAAATCAGGGTAAAATAGTGATCATTCATCACAGTAACAGCATGCCGGCTGAAAGAAAATGACTTCATGCCCTTCCAGGGTGCGTGAAACAACGGCTCATCATGTTAATAGCTTGAACGAAACTGTCTAATAATGGCTGAAAAATCTACAACGACGACTGACTCGCCGACTGCGCCGGTACTTGTAACGGGGGCAGCCGGACATCTAGGCGCTAACCTTGTCCATCGTCTTCTGGACGATGGCGTCAAGGTCAGGGTACTGGTAAGGGCAGAGAGCAGGAATGAAGCCATTCAGGGTCTTGATGTCGAGCGTTTTTACGGCGACCTTCGTCAAAAGGAAAGCTTGAGACCCGCTCTCGAAGGCTGCCGGGGGGTCTATCATGTTGCCGCCAGAATTGCCACGATTGACGGCAACAGGAAGTTTCGGCGGGAAATTTACGAATGCAATGTAGCTGGCACCCGGAATCTGCTTCAGGCTGCCCGCGAATCCGAGGCGGGCCGTGTTGTCGTAACCGGCTCGTTTAGCGCTGTAGGCTATGATCTGGACAACCCTTCCTTGCCAAGCGATGAGACTATGCAGTTTTACCCGCTGGAGCGCACCATGCCCTACGAACGCAGCAAGGCATTTGTAGAGCATGAGTGCTGGCGGGCAGCGGCCAAGGGCCAGGACGTGGTCGTTGCCACCTGTTGTGCACTCATGGGCGGCTGGGATTATTATCCGTCCAGACTGGGCCGGACACTGGTGGATTATGCCAATGGAAAGCTTCGAGCCTATGTTGATGGAGGCTTTGAATTCGTGGCCGCACGGGATATCGTCGAAGGACATATCCTGTGCATGAGCAAGGGCCTTTCAGGAGAAAAATACATCTTCAGCACCGAATATAAAACCATCTCGGAAATCCTGGATATCTTCGAAGAGGTAACCGGCATACCCCGCCCGGCCAAGCGCGTACCCGCAGGCTTGATGCAGATATTTGCTGAAGCGTCCAGTCTTTATCTTAGCCACTTCCATCCTTCCTTCCCGCAGCGATTTACTCCGGGAGCCATTCGTCTCCTCCAGCTATGCCGTCATGCAAATACCCAGAAAGCCCAGCAGGAGCTCGGGTTTAAGCCAACCACAATCCGACAAGCTGTCAAGGATGCCTATCAGTTTCATTATAATCACCGAAAGGCGATTACCAATCCGAATGCAAAGCCTCCCGAACAAGAGGGTTGACTAGCGGAGCATTGACTAATGCAGCACAAGTCCTGCAGTTTCAACAAGCGAAAGATAGAAAGGTAAGTGAAATGAATTTGCAAGCAACTATTGAAACACCACCCGGGTTTTACCAGTCAACCAATCTGCGCCAGAAGGTTCGGGCCACGGGCCTGGATCCAAATTACTGGTATCCCGTTGAGGAAGTCAAAAACCTGAAGCCGGGGTCGGTCACCGAGGTAATTTTCTGGAAACAGTCCATAGCCCTGTATCGAACCAGCAAAGGCGACTTCCACGCACTCGAGAACCGCTGTGCACATCGCCAGATCAAGCTCTCGCTGGGCGATGTCGATGGATGCACACTGGTTTGTCCCTACCATGGCTGGTCCTACGACAACGTCGGACGCCGGGCCGACAATCGAAAGGAAGGAGACAATCCCGAGACCATACGCCCGTCGATTGCCAGTTATCCCGTAAAAATACGGTATGGACTGGTATGGCTGTTCCCGGGTGATCCGGAGCGGGCTATGGAACGGGAGATTCCCGATATCCCGGAGCTTGAAGGGAAGAATCGATGGGCATGCGTGCCTCTCAATTTCACTTGGTCTGCGCATCATTCAATGGTGATTGATAATGTGAGCGATTTTACGCATGCGCACCTGCATCGAAAATACCGTCCTTTTGAAGGTGCGAACCTGACCAAATTCGAGACAGTGGGGGACGATGTTCATCTTTCCTACGATACCCATGTGGGCCGTGGCCGCATTTCAGGATTGTTTGTGGACCACAAAAAACTGAATACCAATCAGATGAACCTTTGCTACGAGTACCCTTATCAATGGTCTAATACGGATGATGCCATCAAGCACTGGCTGTTTGTATTGCCGATGGATGAACGGACTACCCGGGTTTTCTTCCTGTTTTACTTCAAATCGCTGAAACTCCCGTATCTGCCAATACGCATCCCTCGCCTGTTGATGGACGTGGTCATGCGTATTTCCAGTCGCTGGCTGATTGCGCCGCTACTGGATCAGGACCGCTATGCAATTGAGGCTGAACAGGAAGGCTATGAAAAATTCTGGGATGTGCGTCCAGTTGAATTCAACCCCGTGGTCAAGGCTTTTCAGGAAGTCACGGTTCGCAAATGGCAGGAGTTTCTCGAAAGCAAGGAAGCAAAGGAACAGTCACCGGTCCATTCAAGCGGGTAGCAAGCCTTGCCCGCGTTCACGCTCTCTGCATCGGCCATGCTTGAAGCCGCCGCCTTGCTGCTTGGCTTCTGCGGACTCCTGTTCCTGGGTTCGATCATCGTGCCGGGACAGAAAATCGAGGCCTCGCGTAACGACGGCACCACTTTCGTTTACAAGCTCAATGGACTCGGCCTGTTTTTGTTGACGACTGCGATTATGGTGGCAGCGCACTATTTTGGCTGGTTTTCACTGTCAATACTCGTCACGCATTTTCTGGAACTCTTTGTCGTTACCAACGTATTTGCCTTTGCAGCATGCGGGTGGCTGTACCTGAACGGCAGGCAGTCGCAAACTGCGCCTGTGGGCTTCCTGAAAGGCTATTACTATGGCGTCACCCTTAATCCGACATTATTCGGCGTTGACCTGAAACTATACAGTTACCGGCCTTCGCTTATCGGCCTGGCCTTGATGAATGCCTCATTTGGGGTAGTGCAATACGAGACTTATGGATCCCTGACTCTCGCCATGATTCTCTATCAGGGCTTTACCTTCCTGTATGTGCTGAACTACTTTCAGTTTGAAGACGGGATGGTCTTTACCTGGGACATTGTCAGCGAAAAGTTCGGCTGGATGCTGGTCTGGGGTGATTTTGTCCTCGTACCCTTCTTTTACTGTATTTGCGGCTGGTATCTGGTGCATGCCCCAGATATGCTCTCCCCTCTGGGCGCCACATTACTGGTTATGCTGTATGTGCTCGGATTCTGGATGTTTCGCGGAACCAACAACCAGAAACACCGTTTCAAATCCAACCCCAACATCAGGATCTGGGGACGGCCTGCAGAAGCGCTCGATGGTCGACTGCTGGTTTCGGGGTTCTGGGGCTTGGGCAGACACATGAACTACACTGGAGAAATTCTGGTGTATTTGTCGTTCTTCCTGACTACCTGTTTTGTATCGTGGGTACCGCTTTTGCTGCCCTTGTGGCTTGCCGCCTTGCTGATCCATCGTTCATGGCGCGACGAGCAGCGTTGCCATGACAAGTACGGTGAATTGTGGGAGCGTTACAAGCAACGTGTTCCCTATGCCATTTTTCCACCCATTTACTAGAAGAATCCATCATGTCGCAAACAGCTGAAAGCGTGAAAAGTGCCGGGCCGTTGATGACCATGCCAATGATGAGTGGTGGATGGCCATTGCTAGGTCATTTGCCCGGCTTTCTGAAGGATCCCGTTTCATTATTGACTCGTGGCTGGAATGCCGAGGGTGACTTGTTCAGATTCAAGATTGGATTCGGTAAATTTGCCCTCTTTACCGGCCCCGAGGCACATGACTTCTATTTCAGGGCGGAACAGGATGAGCTGAGCGCCAAAGCCTGCTACCAGTTCACAGTGCCGATTTTCGGCAAGGGGGTGGCCTATGATGTCGCACCGGAAGTGATGACTGAACAGCTGGGGTTTCTGTTTCCGGCACTGCGTGAAGCCTCAATGCGCAGATATGCCAAAATCATGTACCAAGAGGCCTGTCTGTATGCAGACTCGCTTGGCAATGAAGGTCAAGTCGACCTGCCTTCAGTCCTGAATGAACTCACGGTCAGAATTGCCAGCCACAGCCTGATTGGCAAGGAAGTCAGGCATGAAGCGAGCAGTGAATTTGCCGCAGCCTATCATGAATTGCAAAACGGCATCAATACACTGGGATTTTTCCTTCCCCATCTGCCCACAAAGGCACACCGTTCCCGAGATCGGGCACGCCGGGAAATTACCAGAATCTTCAGTCGCATCATGGAGAAACGCCGACGCGAAGGATCAGAGGAACAGGATTTCATGCAGACGCTCATGGAAGCCCGGTACAAGGATGGACGAGCACTCACCGATGATGAGGTTTCAGGTCTTCTGGTTACCGTTTTGTTCGCAGGACAGCATACCAGCGCTGTCCTCGGCACATGGACAATTCTGGAGTTGATGCGGAATACCGGTTATGTGGCACGGGTCAGGGAAGAGATACAGAAACTGTATTGCGATACGGGTTGTGTAGATCTTGCCTCTCTCAAGCAGCAGAACATCCTCGAATACGCAATTCGCGAGGGCGAGCGATTGCACCCGCCACTGATTCTCCTGATCCGCAAGGTGATAAAACCTCTGGCGTATAATGGCTACGAGATACCCGTCGGTACTCTGGCCATGGTCTCGCCCGCTGTTTCGCATCGGCTGGAGCATGTTTTTTCCGACCCGGAACGATTCAACCCTGATCGTTATGCGCCGCCAGCAAGAGAGGACAAGCAACACCACTACACCCTGATTGGTTTTGGTGGTGGCAAACATCGATGTATGGGCAAGGCCTTTGCAATCCTTCAGTTGAAGGTGATTCTGGCGGTATTTTTTGATCGCTTTGACTTCAGTTTCGATTCGTCTTTCCCGCTTCCCAACTATCGCAGTTGGGTAACCGGACCGGTCGAACCCTGCCGAATCAACTACAAACGACGTTCTGAATCAAGCATCCTCAAAACAGAGCTGGCATGAGCACAAATTACGATGTAGCGATAGTTGGCGGCGGACCGGTTGGCAGTGTCTGCGCACTGGCTCATGCCCGAAAGGGTTTGCGTGTCGTAATGCTCGAGGCAAACCCGAAATCAGCCTATCGATTGGCGGGGGAATGGCTGCATCCGCCGGCAGTAAGGATTCTGGAAGAACTTGGCGTTGAATTAAGCATCGAGTGTAAAGAGCCGATCGGAAAGGGATTTGCGATATTTCCTGAAGATGGAACAGAAGCGATTCGGTTTCCCTACTCCAGCGGGGTTCGAGGGTTCTCATGTGAACATTCAACCCTGGTCGCCTCGATACATGAGACAGTCAAAAGCCAGCCGAACATTGACTTCATTGTTGATGCCAGGGCTGCAGCCGTCGAAGATGGATGTGTCGAGTACACTTTCAAGGGAAAAAATGAAACCATTCATGCGCCGCGTATTGTCGGAGCTGACGGGCAGGCTTCGATTGTTCGTCAATCCCTGGGCCTGTCGATCAGCCCGAAAATCATCTCCCAGACTGTCGGCATCATACTCAATGATGTGGAATTGCCGCTTGAGGGTTATGGGCATGTGTTCCTGGGCGGCCCCGGGCCGATTCTGATCTATCGCTTGTCTGAGGGGCAGGTTAGGCTGATCTCGGACATTCCCCAGGATCGCACTTCGCCGAAGGACCGTATCGCCTTTTTACTGGATTCCTATACCGAGGTGTTGCCGGATACGATCAAGCCGTCTTTCATGGAAGCACTCAGAACAAAGAAATTCCAGATTGCCATTAACAAGGTAAGGCCGCATGTTACATACGGGAGTGCTCGGCGAATCCTGATTGGCGATGCGGCTGGACATTATCATCCGATGACGGCCATGGGCATGACTTTCGGGTTTGGCGATGCTTTTGCGCTTGCTGACCATGAAGATTTCAAGACCTTCACCCGCAAGCGCTTTCGGGAGACGCACACGCCATCTTTTCTGGCCATGGGCTTGTATGAGGTATTTGCCGACTATCATTCCGAGGCAGTTGCCATCAGGCATTCGATTTACGGCAAGGCCCGTGCAAGTTCGAGCTTTCGCTATCGGACCATTCGGTTACTGGCCTGTGACGACACTTCGGCAATTCGCATGAACATGGCCTTTTTTGGCACTGTGGTTCAGGCGGTTTTCAGGCAGATTCCGATCACCCTGAACAGGCTTGCCTGGAAAAAATCCTACCATACGCTAAAAGCCATGTGTACCCGGATATGGTGGCTTCTGCAAAGCATCAAGCAGCTCTACAAGGTCAAGTATCGGGGTGAGGACATGGACGACAGAGCCTGGAAGATTCTCTCCGGGGTCTTCATGTTTTCGGTGCCGTTTCATAGCCAGTCCAAAAAGCCTGCTTCCAAAAAAGATGCCTCGTCGCCCGATGCAAGTCCGGCACTGCATTCTGCGGTCTCCCGACTGGCTGACTTGCAGCGGGAAGATGGTTCATGGGAGGGCGAGATGGTGTGGTGCCCCATGCTGACTGCGCAATATGCGCTATTGCATTACATCATCGGCAAGCCATTGAGCGCGAAGCGGCGCAAGAATATTCTGCGTTCCTTCATGAAGACCCGTTTCGATGATGGAACCTGGGGCATGCATGAACACTCTGAGCCGCATCTTTTCGTAACCACGCTGGTTTACATTGCCAGTCGGTTGCTGGGCATTGAACGAGACGATGCAATGCTGAAGCCCGCCCAGGAATTCATGGAAACTGAAGGTGTTGTAAACATCCCGAGTTGGGGCAAATTCTGGCTGGCGGTACTCAATCTATATGAATGGAAAGGGGTGAATGCTGTATTGCCCGAGCTCTGGGTACTGCCTCGCTGGCTGCCTATCCATCCTTCCAAATGGTATTGTCATACTCGTCTCATCTACATGGCGATGTCGGTGATTTATGGGCATCGCTTTCAGACTCCGTTATGTCCGGTGATCGAATCGCTGCGAGAAGAGCTATATCCGAACGGGTTTGATCAGGTTGATTTTTCGAAAACCAGGAATCTGCTTCGAGAAGGAGATTTGTTTAGGCGTCCAAATATTGTGCTGCGGGCGGCAAATGCGCTGACGAAATTTTATGAAGAGCGGCATCACAAAGCGGTCCGAAAGCGGTCGATGGATTCGATGACTGAGAAAATCAAGTGGGAATTGCAGACCACTGACCACACCAGCATTTCTCCGGTCAGTGGCACGCTGAACATTCTTGCCTTGTGGCTGCAGGACAATGAAGATCCGGATGCGAAACGCGGACTCGACCAACTGGAAGGCTGGGTCTGGGAAGACAGGGAAGACGGGGCGAGAGTAACGGGTGCAAGAAGTGGTTCCTGGGATACCGGGTTTGCACTTCAGGCCCTGGAACCGGTTGCTAATTTTAGCGGTACCGCGGGGATCATGAAATGCGGTGCTCAGTTTCTGGCTGAGAACCAGATCAGGACCAGTTTTGAAGGCTACTCCGAGTCCTTTCGCAATGACCCGAGAGGCGGCTGGTGTTTTGCTGGAGGATGGCACGGATGGCCGGTCTCTGACTGTACGGCAGAAGCAGTGCTTGGCCTGATTTCCTTTCATGGCAAGGCTGCGGACAGGTCTGCCATCAAGGATGCCATTGAATTTATGTTGCGCGCACAAAACCGCGATGGCAGTTTCGGCAGTTATGAATCCATCCGTTCCAGAATTGGCCTGGAGTGGCTTAATCCGGCTGAGATGTTCGGCGAGTCGATGACCGAAGGCGCCTATGTTGAGTGTACGGCTTCCTGCCTGGAGGCTTTCAGTGCCTGCAAGGAGCATTTTCCGGATCTGGTCAATACTCGCGTCATGAAGGCAATCATCATGGGCGATGCCTGGCTACGGAAGACCCAGCGATCGGACGGCTCATGGCGAGGAGTTTGGGGAATTCAATATATCTATGGCACCCTGTTCGGGATTCGGGGGCTGATGGCTACAGGCGCAAAACCAAGTGATCCTGCACTGCGATTGGCCTGCCGGTGGCTACTGGACTGCCAGCACGATGATGGCGGGTGGGGCGAGCATCACAGTGGCTGCATGAGTGGTGAATACGTTGATCATGAAGCGAGTCAGGTGATTCAGAGTGCCTGGGCGTTGATTGCCTTGCAGGTTGCAAGAGATGGAAGCTGGAACGCCATTACCAGGGGTGCACAGTATCTTCTCGATATGCAGCAGGAAGATGGTTCCTGGCCAAAGCAGGACATGGCCGGAGTGTTTTTCAGAACGGCATTGTTGGACTATGTCCTGTATCGGCAGTATTTTCCTCTTCACGCTCTTGGGCTGTATGAGAAAAATCGTCTTGCCCGAATGAATCTTACTGCATCGGTGATACCCAAGCATGAAGCAGAGGGGATCACAGCAAGCGAAGGCCCGCTGAATTCACCAGTCAATCAGCCAAAGCCGCTAATTGATGAAGCTTCCGCTGTTGCGTCCAACGTAAAATAGCTTGAAGAATCTCAGGGTGATCCAACGCTAACTGAATTCTCAGGATTACGGGCTTGATTCACGATAAAAACGAGAAAAAACATACTATGGAAATACCATGGTTAGGCCATTAATGATCCATGCTGATGTACTCGCATCTGGAAATGAGCGCGGTATGGCCCTGATTACGGCATAGGATTTGGAAAAGAAGCGCCCATGCCAAGTTTAATTCGTCCAGTCATTTTGGAACAGCCCGAAAAGTCCTGGCAACTATAGCAAACCAGTTTCCACATTCTTTTATACTTGTCACGCTATCTCTCTGCATCTCTCTTATAAATTGCTCTGTTTTATCATTGTCACACAATAATTCGTTCTTCAAAAAACTTATTGTATCCGAGGATGCAATCTGAACTATATCCTCGCCTAGTTTCATTGAACTGGCCTTGAATTCATCCCATTCGTGATTCTGCATATAGCCATCTTCTACAGTGCATCATGGATTTCGGGTATTTTTCCATAATTCTCAATCAGATACCGAAAATCTGTAGCGTCTTTGGTTCTTTGTCCTATTTCTCTGCCTAACCACGATATTAGCTTGAGCAGACAAATTCCTGCAGGTGAGGCTACGGGAATAATTGTGTCTGTTGTCTCGCTGACTTGTACATACAAAAGGCATGTTGGAATGCTTCCGTAAAACCTTGCACATTCATTACTGAATCCTGCTTAGGAGGCCAACTGATACTGTTGTTTTCATCTGCAATTTTACCGAAAGGGACAATGCCTATTTCTCATGGCAGGCCATCTTTGTCAAGACAGGTCGATTGATGTATTTTGCGGATGTTTTGTTTATAGCCTGTCTTCACCAAGCTGTCTTTTAATGCGTGGAACTCATCCCAGCTGGCCACTTTGATGCCAAAGTCAACATCTTTCGTGCCACGTTCCATTTTGGCACCAAATCCGTGAACCAATACCATATCCCTAGCCATCGCACCCACAACCAGAAAGTCGATAGATGCGCTCTTGGCATGTCCATGGATATCGGCATATAGTTCCTCAAGCCCTGAAGGCAACTTATTGACAATTTTGACGTAAGTATTTTTCACGGGGCCTGATCGCAGTGTCCAGGTTACGGGCATCGCCGGTTTCTATCAGGTCAGAGTAGGTTATTATGTGAGGTGCGAGTCCTGCTTGTTCGGCCATGCGCTTGTTCTTTGCCTCCCTCCAAAACGGTTTGACTAAGTCAATATAAATATCTTGTTTTCCATGGGGGTCCGCCTTTCTTAATCGGGCAGCTTGAAGGAAATTTTCCATCCTGGCTTTGCGTATATAAACCACTCCATGTTTGGGATTGAGGTAGTTTATGTATTTCGCTGCGGCAATCTCGCCTCCCCATAATGCATCAAACATCTCAGGATCGATGCGTTTCCACCAGCCCGGATTATGAGTGGTGAACAGTCCCAACCGATGTTTTTTCTTAAGCTTGTAGGGGTAGGCTTCTGCCCATTTATCGACAAGATTGTCACGATCATTCAGTTTCCTGGGAATTCCATTTGTTCTCGCCAGCAGAAATCTCTGTGCCGCCAAGTCATTGAGGATTCCACCTACTGCCCCTAATGCGACCCCTGTCTGGTCAGCAATTTCACGGTATGGTGCATTGACAAGTTCACTGTCTCCGAGAATGGCAAAAACGACTTTCATTCCGGCTGCTTGAAAGGCTTTGCCGGTCTTGGCACTTAAAACAGGTTGCTCGGGTTTGCTGCCCTTGACATGGATATAAACAGGCCATTGATTTATGTAGGCATTGCCAGCAGCATCAAGAAACTGGATGCCAGCGTCTTTCAATTGCTTGCTCATGTTTTGGTTGATGTAGTTCGCTATGAGCAGACCTTGACCATGCCTGGCAAGGTGATTAACCTGGCTGATTACCGCTCCTATATTGGCATGATTAGCCCACTTCTTGATTACTGCCACTAGTCTAGTGCCATTATTGGGCATTTGCATAACTGCACCTATCCTCCCTCCATCAATAGTCACCTCACGTCTTACAATATCAGCTGCAGACCTGATTCCCGCTGAATCGCCCTAATTGCAGCATCAAGAATGTCTTGTTCTGTCTTCAGCCTGCTCATGATATTCAATATTGAAACACAACACACATGCTCATTATTAATGAACAACTGTTTTTTATGAACAATTAGGCTTGACTCTAATGTTGTTGCAGCACGAAATTTCCAGGCGACAGGTCGGTCAGGCCGAACCCAAGAAGCTGTCCTTGCCTAACCTCAAGCAGTGCACGAATCGCATAGCAACACTGATAGCAGTCTCGAAAGCATGCATGGCACCGCCAGGGGGATTAGTCATCGACACAGGGTGGAAAAACTGGAGAGCTCTTAACTGAGGAGGGAAGTAACAGGCAAGCCCAAAGAAGAGGGAATGAAGAGACCTAAATTGTCCACTCTTCTGCTTTAGGATGCCTAGCCCTTGTTGCGACTCCAGGAAAGAAAGGCATCAAGGTGGTGTGCAGATAACAAGATTTAACAGACTCGGAAAATAATGGCTAAGCCTCGTGACGTGAATGTGCGTACCCTCAGCAATCACCGCAAAATGATTTTCAGTGCCAGCGGTCTACAGCAGGATTCAGCTCTCCGAAATTTTCGGAGAGCTGTCGCTGATGTGAAACTATAAAACCAAGCACTCTAATCTCTCTGCCGTCATGACCGTCGGTTCGAGGACAACTCCAAACGTACTGTCCAGTTCCGTGAGCGACTACCGACATCAAGGCCAGGGACCAGGCAATGGACAATTAACGCATAGAAGCGGCTGTTCCATCCTGACGGGGCAATATTACGAGAAGCAACTGGAGCACATCAGGTGACATGCAGGCAACCAAGCGGGTTCTTTGCTCCGGTTCAAAACAAGCTTCTTTAGGCCTGATAGCGGCTACGGCTACCCGGTAAAACCCCGTCGTAGCCGCAGACGCCCGATCACACTGGTGCCTAAAACCTCCCGAGATTCATGACCTTGTCCCAGGCCTTGACAAAATCCTGAACAAATTGCGCTTGTGAATCCGAACAGGCGTAATGTTCAGCAATTGCCCGAAGTTGGGAATTTGAACCAAAGATCAGGTCAACACGAGATGCTGTCCACTTCAGCTCGTTGCTGCTTCGGTCGCGTCCTTCAAAAGAATCACACTCCTCAGAAGCAGACTCCCATTTGGTGTTCATGTCAAGCAGGTTGACAAAAAAGTCATTGCTCAACACTCCTGGCCGGTCGGTGAGTACTCCTTGCTGGGATTGACCAGTATTGGCATTGAGCACTCTCATGCCGCCAACGAGAACGGTCATTTCCGGGGCTGTCAGGGTCATCAACTGCGCCTTGTCAACCAGCAGTTCCTCAGCTGAAACGGTATGCGGCGCCTTGAGATAGTTGCGGAAACCGTCTGCAGTCGGTTCAAGGACTGCGAATGACTCAACATCTGTCTGCTCCTGAGAGGCATCCGTTCGTCCAGGCTTGAACGGAACGGAAATAGATTCCCCTGCTTGTTTTGCAGCCTCCTCAACTCCTGTACAGCCCCCAAGCACAATCAGATCCGCCAAAGAAATGCTTTTGCCGGAGGGTGCATTTGCATTGAAGTCCTGCTGGATGGTTTCAAGGGATTTCAGAATGCCGTCAAGCTTATCCGGCTGATTCGCTTCCCATTGATTTTGAGGTGCAAGACGAAGACGCGCACCGTTGGTGCCACCGCGCATGTCAGAATTGCGATACGTCGTCGCCGAAGCCCAGGCTGTTGTAATGAGATCAGACATGGAAATCCCTGAATCCCGGATGCTTTGCTTGATGGAATCCACATCCTGCTCGTTGACCAATTCATGATCAACCGGCGGAACCGGGTCTTGCCAAATCAGCTCTTCCTCGGGAACTTCGGGTCCCAAGTACCGAGACTTGGGACCCATATCGCGATGAGTCAGCTTGAACCATGCGCGAGCGAAAGCGTCAGCAAACTCATCGGGATTCTGGTGGAAGCGCCTTGAAATGGGCTCATAGGCCGGATCCATGCGCATGGCCATATCTGCCGTTGTCATTATTGGTGCGTGACGCTTAGCCGAATCATGAGCATCCGGAACCAGATCAGACCCATCCCCATTGCCTGGAACCCACTGATTCGCTCCGGCCGGGCTCTTTGTCAACTCCCAGTCGTACCCAAACAAGTTGTCAAAATAGCCCATGTCCCATTGTGTCGGGTTGGCAGTCCAGGCACCTTCAATACCGCTTGTGATTGCATCGCCTGCGACACCTGAACCGTGTTCGCTAGACCAGCCAAGCCCTTGCTGCTCGATGGCGGCACCCTCTGGTTCGGCCCCAACCAGTGCGGCATCCCCCGCGCCATGGCATTTGCCAAACGTATGTCCGCCGGCAGTCAAGGCGACTGTTTCCTCATCGTTCATGGCCATGCGCGCGAATGTTTCCCGCACGTCAACTCCGGATGCAACCGGATCAGGGTTGCCATTGGGTCCTTCAGGGTTTACATATATCAACCCCATCTGAACAGCCCCGAGAGGATTGTCCAAATCCCGCTCGCCGCTATAGCGATTATCGCCAAGCCATTCGGTTTCAGTTCCCCAGAAGATATCGTCCTCTGACTTCCAGACATCTTCACGGCCGCCGCCGAACCCGAAGGTCTTGAACCCCATTGATTCAAGGGCGCAATTTCCGGCAAGAATCAACAAGTCCGCCCACGATATCTTTCGACCGTATTTTTGCTTGATCGGCCATAGCAAGCGGCGTGCCTTGTCAAGATTGCCATTGTCCGGCCAGCTGTTGAGAGGGGCAAAACGCTGATTGCCCGTGCCAGCGCCGCCGCGTCCGTCACCGATGCGATAGGTGCCTGCAGCATGCCACGCCATGCGGATGAAGAATGGTCCGTAGTGACCGTAGTCGGCCGGCCACCAGTCTTTCGATGAGGTCATCAACTCACAAAGATCACTTTTCAGTGCATCATAGTCAAGGCTGGCGAACTCTTTGGCATAGTCAAATCCAGTGTTGACTGGATTCGACTCAGGCGAATGCTGGTGGAGAATACCGATGTTCAACTGATTCGGCCACCATTCCCGGTTTGTCGTGCCTCTGCTTGAAATGGCGGCTGTGTTATTTTCGATCTTTCCGTCTTTCATGGGACATCTGCTCGTTTCATTCATTGGATAACCTCTGCATACTGTTTTTTGTCCGTTTGCCTAGAAATAAATATTCGCGATTTAGCTGTGTTTTAACAGAACAACCATCCACAGAAACACTGATTCTCGGGCACACATTAACTACTTCAAACCGTGAAGCCCCTGTGGATTATTTTGGGCGCTCCGTAATTCATGGCCCGAATCCAACAAGGATCATGCAACACGGTTGGGGAGCCGATTATAAATCAATAATGCACATGTTGCGGAGTGATCACAGGCCCGATAACAAGCGTTTGGAGGGGTTGGCTGCAAGAGGAGAATTATACCTCAATCGGCTGCGGCAGGAGGAATGTTATTCAGTTCCTCAAATCGATTTGAACAAGAATTCTAATCCATCCGGCTTGTGATTCAGGTGTTGCAAAGGCAATCTATCGAGACAGTTTCCAAACCGCTGTACTTGCCCTATTCGCCCCATAACTGGCGTAGACGGCAACAGGGTCGTCGCATCGACAGCCAGCCCGGACTCTTGGAGGCACATCCATCACTGGTCTTTTGCCGCTTGTTCGGAAACCCGCTCGAAAAAACGACTTATCTGCTTTTTGGCAAAATGCTTGATTAGCCTTGACGGAAACCGGTCTATCCAGCCATGTACGATCACTTCAGCTGAATAACTGATGCGTGCGCTTTGATCGTCTATCGATTCAAGTCTGACATCTGCTATCGCTTGAGCGCTGGCACTGAGATCGCCTTCAACCGAAACTTCCAGCCGATAATTGTCGATCCTAGCGCTGTCGACAATCTTGAGCTGTGCAGAATAATGTCTTGTGGCTGGACCAAGCTTGATGTTGAAAAAGGCGAAATATTCGCCATCTTCAGATCGATTGACCTCATAGCAACTATTCAGGCAGTTCTGCAGAATTACGGGATCAGTAATCGCCTGCCATAGTCGATCCGCAGATAAGGGAACCTGATGAGCTGAGCGTATCTCCATTCCTTTCGACTTCACCGATTTTGCAAAATTGTCGGACAAATTGCCTCCTTTCGAAAGGGACGATAACCCGGGACAGTGAAAACACGTCAGCCTCTGGCAAAATTCTCGTTCAAGTATAATGCATTTACTGATGTCCTCTCCAACATAACCAGAATTCGTGAACGGCTCACTGCTGCAATCCACCACGACCGGCACCGATATGTTCGGACAGCTCCAGCATGCCGGTTGGCTTCATTTCAAATTCGATACTGACCTTCTGGGGTGGGTTGATCATGCATTGCCCTATGCCAGGGAAGCAGTAGCCGCATTCGAAAATGCCGAATGGCTTCGCTGCGGTGGCACCTGGTTCGTTGGAGT
The DNA here is from genome assembly GCA_026709505.1 of Gammaproteobacteria bacterium. GTDB lineage: Bacteria > Pseudomonadota > Gammaproteobacteria > Arenicellales > Poriferihabitantaceae > Poriferihabitans. Next base: position 22,929 of record JAPOSW010000108.1, read on the forward strand.
GAACCTGCTCCCCAACGACCCACAGGGGCGAATCGAAAACTCGGGTCCGCTCAGTGGTGAAGCAGTTTCGTTCCTTGAGCAAAATGATTCGTTGGCGGGATTCGATCTGGACCGGGCACAGATATCGGTCTGTTATCCAGGGTACCCGAAACCTTCTGCATCCGAATCTGATTCAGCGTACCGTTACCGACAAAATCGCAATGCTGCACATATCGATGGCTTGCTGGCAATCGGAACGAATCGTCGTCGATACCTGAAAGAACCCCATGCCTATGTGCTTGGAATTCCAATGACTGACTTTTGTGCTGATGCCGCACCTCCGGTTGTCTGGGAATCTTCGCATCAGATTGCACGCGCCAGATTCAGGAAATTTTTCTCTGGTATTCCCCCGGAAAAATGGCCGGAAGTCGATGTCACCGATGTCTACCAAACGCTTCGCAGAGAGATATTCGAGCAATGTCCGCGAAGGCTGCTCCAGCTAAAACGCGGTGAATCCTTTCTGCTTCATCGACTAACCCTGCATGGCATCACTCCATGGGGCGAAAACGCTACAGCCGGGCCTGACGGCAGAATGATCTGCTATTTCAGGCCAAAATTCAGAAATCCGAGGGACTGGCTATGTGCTCCGTGACCACTGAATTTGATCGTGATCATACGGACAAAAAAGAACATGCGACTGCATGCTTCTGGTTCCATTCCAGCCGATGGATGAATCCCGCATGGGCCCTGTAATGCAGACGCAGCATGAAAATCAGTGAATATCTCGACAACTTCACGCCCGATACCCTGATCAGCATCATCGGACCGCTTTACCGCTCAGGTCCGATGCAGGAACCCCTGCTGTTTGTCGATGGCGGGAGCAACTGCCGAGTCGGCAATGCTGGCCTGTCAGTGGGCGATGGCGACTCGTCAGTCTGCCCCATGGATATCCCATTGCCGACCGACAAGGATTACTCGGATCTCGCCTTTGCTCTTAAATCCATTCCCGCGAATTATTCCAGTGTCTGCCTGTATGGATTTCTGGGTAAGCGCCGTGATCACGAATATTTCAATCTTGGTGCAGCGCATCAATTTCTTGAAAGCCGCAGCCAGCCTTCAACCATCCGGTTCGAGCAAACAATCATCGGCTATACTGCAGGCACATGGAGCTTTCACAGGGAAGGACTATTCAGTATTCTGAGCCTCAAGGATGCATGGCTAACCCTGCATGGTGACTGCCGCTATCAATGTCGGGACCGTACCCGGTTCCGAGCACTGGACTCACTGGGCTTAAGCAACGTTGGTCACGGCGAAATCCACTTGCAAACAGAAAATCCGGTTTTCGTCATCCATGAAAATACTTTCGATTCCCGGTAGAACACACATCAGCCATGAATGATCTCTTCGACTTCAAGCCAAAAGCCATCCGGTTCGCAGTCATGGGCAATCCGATCGAACACAGCCGATCGCCCGACATACACCGTGAGTTCGCATTACAGACCGGCATAAATCTGGAATACGACCGAATTCAAGTGGATGGAGGGTTTGACCAGGCCGTCAGTCACTTTCAGGCCAGCAACGGGGCTGGGTTGAATATCACGGTTCCATTCAAGGTCGATGCCTGGAAGCTATGTGCCCGCTCGGGCAATGAGCTAAGCGCAAGAGCCGATGTGGCCAGGGCAGTCAACACTCTTCGCTTTCAGGAAAATGGCACCATATATGGAGACAATACCGACGGTATCGGATTGGTAGCCGACCTCCGGCAAAATCTTGGCCTCACGATAGAGGGGTCTTCAATATTGCTGATCGGTGCTGGAGGAGCGGTGCGGGGCATCCTTGAACCGTTGCTTGAATGTCGTCCGGCAAGACTGGATTTAACGAACAGAACCATGAGCAAAGCTTCCGATATGGCTGCATTATTCGGTGAGAAAGTCACTCCTGTCACCTTACAGGAAACAGGCCGAAGGCAATATGATCTGGTCATTAATGGCACTGCGGCAGGCTTGCAGGGCCAAGTGCCGGAACTGAATCCACACTGCATGAATTCGAACACTCTGGCCTATGACATGACTTATGGCCCAAAGCTCACTCCATTTATGGAATGGGCACTGGACAACGGATCCTATGCCGTCCACGACGGTCTGGGAATGCTGGTCGAACAGGCAGCCGCATCATTTTGCCTATGGCATGGCGTGCACCCGCAAACCAAGCCCGTAATTGAACTAATCAGCAAGATTCATCATGTCAGAAGTACCTGAAAGGCCTCTGGTCATTGCGATATCTTCACGAGCGCTTTTCGATCTGGCGGAAAGTCACAAGGTTTACTCCAAGGAGGGCGTCGATGCCTACTGCGAATATCAAATCAAGCATGAGAACGAGATTCTCAAGCCTGGCGTGGCCTTCCCCATGGTCCAGAAATTTCTGGCGCTCAATCAGGCCGAGAAAAGCCAGCAGCCCCCATGGGTGGAAATTGTCCTGATCTCCAGAAACAGTGCCGACACCGGCCTCAGAATCTTCAAGTCTATCGAGCACTACGGATTGAACATCATCCGAGCCGCCTTCACCTCAGGAGAAATCCCATACAAGTACGTTACCCCTTTTGGAGGCGACTTGTTTCTCTCGTTTGATTCCGACGATGTCGGCCAGGCACTGCTGAATGGGCATGCCGCGGCAACCATCCTTCCTTCACAGGCCAGGGAAGATCCGGACGATCTGCTTCGCATTGCCTTTGATGGGGATTCCGTGCTGTTTTCGGATGATTCCGACAGGATCTATCGCGAGGAAGGCATCGAAGAATTTGCAGAACACGAGAAAAAAAAGGCGGATGATCCATTGCCCGGCGGTCCATTCAAGGGTTTTCTGGCGACCCTTCACCGCATCCAGAAAGAGCGCCCTGACAGACCCATCCGGACAGCCCTGGTCACCTCAAGGTCTGCACCGGCCCACGAAAGGGTGATCAAAACCTTGCGCGCCTGGGATATACGAATTGACGAGAGCCTTTTTCTGGGTGGAATGAAGAAAGGGGAGTTTCTCAAATGTTTTGGGGCAGATATCTATTTCGATAACCACCTGCCGCATTGCAACACGGCTCGCCAGTATGTGACGACTGGCCATGTACCGGTCGAATACGATCATGACTAAAGGAGGTCATGCCAGCGTTTTGTTCAGTTGGCAATATTTCGGAAACCCAATATTGAAAAATCAGTAGTGGCTGAATTTGAAGATTAACGCTTCCACCGGAATGCGAAACGTTTCTCCCATTCCACTCTGAAGTGCAACATGCCACCGACCCCCAGGTGTTGCACTTCAGAGTGCAATTGGGGGAAAGACTTTATTCTTTTTTCGCGATTCCTGCTTTTAGATCAGGGATTCGTTTTCATGTGGAGAATCGGTTATAATGCCCACGTCTAAGAACTCGCGTTAAGCGATCCGGAGAAGAAAATGAAACAACTGACTAATGTCTGGGGGGGGGGGGGGGGGGGGGGGGGGGGGGGGGGGGGGGGGGGGGCGGGGGGG
>JAPOSW010000108.1:26433-34164 GCA_026709505.1 Gammaproteobacteria bacterium
CCCTCATAAATTAGCAGCCCTCCTGCTCCTTGCAGTGCTTGCAGTTCCGGCAGGGGCGCAGATGCCAACGGCTAGCCTTTATAATACCGGTGGTTCGAATGAAAACCTTGAAAGTGAATCGGGGGTCGAGATCAGAGGAAGCACCATCATTCCTAGTGGCACTGAGGTGCGGGTTCTCGTTTCCACCGTGTCCGGGTATGGCGACTATTTCCGCAATCACGGTGTCCAGACCTATTTGGCGGATGGCAGTACTCTCGACGAGTTCAAAGGCAACGTGATTACGTTTAATACGGATAGTGCTGACATGGCGTACGGCGTTGACACAGATGTCTTTTCCTGGCCGGACGACAGGATCGACAGTGGCGGCAATACGACGATAGAACTCACGCTGATGAGCGTTGCCGGCTTCCGGGTAGACCGGAACAACGCCACGGCAACATTTGTCATATACGAGGATGACAGTTGCAGCAATCCTGGAGAACATGGCCGGAATGGAGGCATTGTCTACCAGTTTAGAAACGGAAACCGCAACGATTCATGCGTGTGCACAACTCTGGCAGCAGTAAGAGCGGCAAACGGCGACGAAAGCGCAACCTACTTGTTTTCCTCTTCAAAATGGCGCACCGACCACACCGACTACTGCGAATCATCGCCTTATCGTGGACTGGCAAGCATAGATTGCACTGATCCTGATATTCCTGAAAATAATCCTGCTCTTTGTTCAAATTTACCATGAATCCAAGCCGAGCTGATGATCGCGGATCATGGGCGCTTGCACTAGATCGTAGGTCCCGCACCGCTTGCACATAGCCGTTTTTCAGTAATCGTATATCGGTATCTTCACCGGCCCGGCTGGTTTTCGATTGGCGAACATGAATGAGTAGGGTATCGTTTTCGGATTCTTCAATATCGTTCCAGGCGAGGTCTGCAATCTCGGAGCGTCTTAACCCGGCCATGAGCGCAAGCGCTATGATTGCCTTATCCAGTGGGTTGCCAATGGCGAGCATGGAAACCGCATGGTCATAGGCGAGGGGTTTGGCCGTGCCCGCACCTGCTTCCGGATAGTTTCCTGATTTTCGTCTTGTGCCGCTTGCCTGCTGGCGAGGGTTGATCGGTCGCAGTGCAATGCCATTAAACGGCGGCATTGATCAGTTTCAGGCTAGCGGGGCTTTTGCCGCAATCAAAAGCGTATTGCAAATATTCGGTTAGGCTGGAATCGGCAAGCTGCTCATTGCCGATCCATGCGCCTAATGCCCTCAGATCGGTTTCACTGGTCCTTCAAGTATTCGGAGCGAGTGCGTCAAATACGATTCCGGCGGTTTCTGTTTGCTCTTGGGTAACGAGGCTTGTGATTGTGGCTAGTTCATTAATGGCTGCTTTCCGGGTGTTTTCTTGCAATGTGCCATTAACGATAACGAATATTATCAGCCAGGCAGGGAAACCGGAAATATGGAGCAGGGGAGGCTTTCGGGCCGACTCACTGCAATCAGCTTTTGCAGCCTTCAAACCGACCGATCACCCGAAAATCCGTCATGGGCGACTATAATCCCCGCTGATCAAGGCAGGATACTCTCCCCGTTCATCAATGCCCCGATGTCTTCTCTCGCTCTGACCACGTGAAACTCACCGCCATCGACCATGACCTCGGTCGGCCTTGATCGACTGTTGTAGTTTGATCCAAGGACGAATCCATATGCACCTACAGTTCTTACCGCAAGAAGATCTCCAGGCCATACCGAAAGATCCCGGTGTTTGCCAATAAAATCTGCACTCTCGCAAACCGGGCCAACAACATCATATCGATTGTGCCCACCTTCTTCATTTTTCTCTACCTCCACAATCTCGTGATAGGCCTGATAGAGTGCAGGACGGATCAAGTCGTTCATGGCTGCATCAACAATGCAGAATGCCGATTGCTCATTATGCTTGAGACTGTGAACCCGTGTGACCAGTATGCCTGCATTGCCGGCAATACCACGACCGGGCTCAATCGCAACCGGAATCGTCAAGCCGCGACTTCGCATTTGTTCTGTAATCTGTCTGGCATACTCTTCTGGATCTGGTGGCGATTCATCGTTGTATCGGACACCTAGCCCGCCTCCAAAATCGATCTCCTTAACCTCAATGGCATGTCCTGCCAATCTCTCGGCAAAATCCAGGACTTTTTCGAGCGCATCCCGATATGGCGCCAATTCAGTAATCTGTGAACCGATATGGCAGGCCACTCCACGAATCAGTATCCCCGGCATTTCCCGTGCCCGCAAATAAGTCTCCAAAGCACGCTCTTCCGAAAGACCAAACTTGTTCTGCTTCAAGCCTGTAGAGATATAGGCGTGAGTCCGGGCATCAACATCCGGATTGATTCTGACCGATACGGCTGCCCGAACATTCAGTCTCGTAGCGATCTCAGAGATTGATTCAAGCTCCCCTTCAGATTCGATATTGAATGCGCCAACACCCGACTGAAGAGCCTCGGTGATTTCCCAGTCCTGTTTGCAAACCCCGGAGAATATTGTTTGCTCAGGGTCTCCGCCTGCCCGAATAACCCTGGCTAGCTCGCCGCCCGATACAATATCGAAACCGGAACCAAGTCGGGCCAGTACATTGAGGACCGCAAGATTGGAGTTGGCCTTGACCGCATAATGAATGCGATGCGGATAATCTCCAAAAGCCCGATCAAAAGCATGCCAGTGGCGTTCCAGCGTAGCTCTCGAATATACAAAACATGGCGTGCCGACAGCTTCAACAATGTTGCTGATCGGCACATCTTCGGCATGCAGCCGGGAGTTTATGAAATTGAAATGATCCATAAGCCGGAATACCACAAGCCATCAAGTCTGCTGCGGGAATTCTATCCCCCGTTCAGGCAAGCCGTTCACTTACCGGGGGGGGGGGGTTAATCGGGTTTTGAGTTAGTTTTCTCGTCCTCGTCCTCTTCCGGTTCCGTGCTCTGAGCTGCCTCTGATTCAGAAGTATCTGCGGGCGATGTCGGAATATACAAAGGCCCCTTCTGTCCACAGCCACTGAACACGAGACTACAAGCCATAGCCATCAGAAGCCATCTTGACAGGATTTTCCGGATGCCTGTGGCTGATCGATTACCATTCAAACGGAACGACTCCTGATTTTCTTTGCGGCCTTTTGCGCTGCCTTTCGAACTTGAACCGGGGCAGTGCCTCCAACATGATTGCGTCTTGAAAGGGAACCATCCAATGTGATGATTTCAAATACGTCCGAATCGATTTTTTCGCTGAATTCCCTTAGCTTCTTGAGTGGAATCTCATGCAAATATGTGTTGTTCCAGATCGTATAGGCAACAATGCGACCGACGATCTTGTAAGCGTCACGAAACGGAATCTGCTTCTCCACCAGATAGTCGGCAAGATCGGTCGCAGTCTGATGGCCTATCGAGGCCGCTTTCGCCATGTTATCCGGAAATACTTCAATACCGGGCAACATTGACAGGAACACTTCGAGGCATGTTTTGACGGTGTCAACCTGATCAAACAAGGGCTCCTTGTCTTCCTGATTATCCCGGTTATAGGCCAGAGGCTGTGCCTTCATGATCATCAACAATGTAACCAGATTTCCAGTCGCCCGACCTGATTTTCCTCGAATCAATTCGGCAACATCCGGGTTTTTCTTCTGCGGCATAATGCTGGACCCGGTACAGAAATTCTCGCCAAGATCGATGTATTCCAGCGATGGCATCGACCACAATACGAGCTCTTCAGCAATTCGTGAGAGGTGGATCATCAATATCGCAGAGCAGGAAGCAAATTCAATTGCAAAATCCCGGTCAGACACGGCATCCAGTGAATTGACCATAATCCTGTTAAAGCCCATCTTTGATGCGGTCATCTCCCGATCAATCGGATAGCCCGTACCAGCCAGTGCTGCAGAGCCCAATGGACTCTCATTGGTGCGCTCATAACAGTCTCTCAGCCGTCGATAGTCCCGATCCAGCATCTCATTCCATGCTAACAGGTGATGCCCGAATGTCACCGGCTGGGCCGGCTGCATGTGAGTCCAGCCGGGCATGATTGTTCCTGACTCCTGTCCTGCCCTGCGGGTCAATTCCATTTGAACTGCATTCAGCAAACCACAGATGGCGTTAATCTCTTCCATTAGGTAAAGCCGCATGTCCACCGAAATCTGGTCATTGCGCGACCGGCCCGTATGCAGTTTTTTGCCGGCTTCCCCAACCTTCTCGATCAAGGCAGACTCGATGTTCATGTGCACATCTTCCTGCTCGATCGACCACAAGAATTTCCCCGACTCGATCTCGTCAAGAATTTCCTTGAGCGCATCCCTGATTTTTTCAGATTCTGCATTGCTGATGATTCCCTTGGCGGCAAGCATTTCGACATGTGCAATTGAGCCGGCAATATCATGCTTGTAGAGCCGCTTGTCAAAACTCACCGACTGGGAGAATTTCTCCATCAGGTCGCTGGGCTTGTCGGAAAACCGGGCAGACCAGAGTTTGTCTTTCTTGCTCATTAAATTTTTTGCTTTTTGCTTGGAATCATGCAGACAATTGCCAGATGGCATGCCGCCAATGATATCCCACCTAGTGTACCTGTTTTGATCAGCAGGTTTGGGCCAGAATCGCTGTTCAGGTTCACCTTGATCCTGTTTAACCAATCCGAGACAGTTTCAGTATTTTTGGCATGCAAGGTATCGGGGTCTTTGGATCAAGGCTTGTGCCAAGAAAAGCAATTAGATCAGGTCAAGAATCGTGTTCATGGAAAAACCGTTAAATGAAGAGTGTTTTCGGAGTGCATCAATCTCGCAAGGCATCGTAGCTACTGCAGCATTAATGGCATCGGAAATAACCAGCAAATCTATTCATTGCTGTGTGCTGTCTATTGGATTCTCATGCAACGTAGGCTTGGGGGATTCTGATTGATTCGAATTTTCGTGAGATTGATCCTCTTTAGGAGCTACTTTTGGCGCTGAGGGTACCCATGGACGCAGATGTTGGCCCACATGTTTATAGAAGGCTTCGACATGTTTTTCAAGCTCTTGAATAAACACCTTCGGCCCCATTTTTTTTCTCTCGAGGTTATCGATCAATTTAACTTCAAAGCGATTAGGACACATCTTCGAGTCATCCATCGTCAGCAATTGTCTATACTCAAGCACATCATCTAGCGGGTGCTGCAGTGGATCACGACGAGGAAAATAAGCCATGACATGCACCCCCTCGATTTTAGTTTTATCTTTAAGCTGATTCACCAACCAGCTCACACAGGATTTTGCACTTTTTCTATCTTTTGGCGCGAAAACTGACATGCTGGTTGTGATTTTCTTCTCCCCCAGATCCACCCGTACTTTCATAGGTGACACTGCATCAGGAATCAAGTACTCGATTTCTAAGGCTTTCTGATTGCTCAGCCCATCACAAACGCTATTCAACAGCTTTTCTGGTTTATCTTTTTGATCGCGGGTAAGTTTCATCGACACGGTTTTATTGACAAGGTCGGTTAGTTGAAGCCCAAGGTCCCGAGCCTTTTGAATCCAAGCTGCCGCTACTTCTATAACTTGTTTATTGTCCACCTTGAGCACGGCTCCTGAAGCAATCATCTCATTTAAGTCTTTCCAACTTGACGGCATCAAGTCCATGCCGATAACTCCAGTTTTTGAATGATTGAGGAATTCAATTAGGTGTTCAATAATGCAATGGTGAGCATCATCATCAATTTCTTTATTATCATGCAATAGTCGGCATTTTGTGCGTATAGAACTCCAAGACCAGTGAAGGAGCTGTATGTTCTTTGGGATTGTCTTTTGATAGCTTGGATGATGGTTTGGGAGAGTTGCAAACTCATTCGAGATAGTAATCAGGGCATCGGCATTTATGCTTTTAGCTGTTTTAAGATAGGATTCAATCTGATCTTCATTTAGATCGATTTTGCCGATTTTGGCCTCTAGGAGTGCCACCCAAGTTTTCTTTCCTTGTTGAATTTCGATTTTGCCATCGGGACGATTGCCGTCCTTGGTACCAATTGATCCTACCTCAGTCCATGCTTTAAACTTACTTGTCTTTCCAAGGGGTGCACCGTGGCCTTTAAGCAAGCTCTTTGCGAGCTCAGGTACTAGTGCCATACAAGCAAGTAAAATCGACACCGCTCGCATTTCTTTTGAAGGTTCTGATAGTGCTGGAAATAGTGCAGCAGGCTGACCGACTTTTTCTGGTTGATTAGACTTAGATGTCATAGTTATCACCATTGTTGACATTGTGCTATAGACAGGCACACTTAAGATGTGACAGCTTTCGACATCACAAGGTGTGCTTATATGTATAATATTAGAACATTTTTTGATATATTCTGCACTATGATATTTGAATACAATCCATCCAAAAGTGCTCAGAATTTACAAAAGCATGAAATCAATTCTGAAAATGCGCGGTGTCTTTGGGGTGAACCCTATCTTTTCGAGGTTTCCGTAAGGTCCTCTAATTCATAAATAGAAAACATGAATGTGTCCCAATGCCTTGCGTGGTGTGGTTTTGGAGTGAGCTGGCGTTTTACCCAGTGGATGACTCCATTTCTGGAGGTGAAGCCTGCATTAAAATAATGTCTTGTGTCTAATGCAGAGCACTTTATTTTCAAGGATTAGAGAGGTTCATTAATGAACCAAGATTTCTTGCAATTCGGAATGATCGCACAAAAACTCTGGACGGCAGTTTATACTCACAGAGCAGATCAAGTACGGATTATATCCATTCGACGCTCACATGACCGAGAACGGGAATGCTATAAAAACGAGTGAATTCGACAAGAAGTTTAATAATGACCGTTTATGGGGGAGTATTCTCTTCTTGACCTCAAAAACCTCCAATATAATCGAAATCGGGGATGAGATTGCAAAAATTTACCCCAAAATTAGAACTGGTCTAGCATATTACAATGGGATACTCCGCAAAAGCCATAGCCAATTATTTTCTTGATCACTACGGAGATATGAAAACATCTCCGAAAATATCACCATTAAAACTTCAAAAATTGGTATACATTTCCCATGGATGGTCCCTTGCCATTTTAGATGAGGAATTAGTTGATGATGAATATGCAGAAGCATGGCAATATGGCCCCGTATTTCCATCCTTATATTATGAATTTAAAGAATTTGGCAGGAGCCCTATAAATCGTAACGCCACAGACTTGCGTTTGTCTGACTTTGAGTATGTCACTCCAAAGGTGGAAGTTAGCGATGAAAAAAGCTACGCTCTTCTAAATCGAATATGGGAGGTTTATGGAGAATATACATCTGTTCAACTCTCGAACATGACACACAAAGACGGAACACCTTGGCGGCAAGCAAGAAATGAGGCGAAAGGAATGCGTAACTTTCATATCGACAATGAAATAATCAAAAACTATTATACTGAGCTGGCTAATGGATGAGCTTAGCAAGATAGTTGAGAAACCCCCGAAAGGTGAAGAGGATAATAGAGAAGCCAGGGCTTTTGATGCAAAAAAGGGCGAGCACGATCTGAAGTCGCAAAGCTTGGCTCACGGATGGATAGGCAAGTGCTTTGGGGACAAGTATCACGCACCAACAAATTTCATCGGGATTATAGCCTTTGGTGCTCTCGTCATTCTGTCTATTTATGCATTTAAGGGCTATCATCTCACCACACATGACACGGTCGCGCCGACCAAGGTCCCCGGCCATGACCGGGAATTCAAGTCATGGAAAATGATTTCGGATTGTTCGCTATAA
>JAPOSW010000081.1 GCA_026709505.1 Gammaproteobacteria bacterium
CCGCCCATGCCGGAAAAACTCCTGAAACTCGGCTTATGATTAGTGGTAATTAGGTAAGCTTTTCCAGGCGAGACCGCGCTCAACACTGCACCGAATGATCCAGCAAGAGTAGATCCAATTACGGAATAAGCACCGAAACAGGCACATTCAGATGATTCATATGTAAAAGTGAAATACAAGATCAGAGATAAGAGAAGTAAAATACCTAGGGAAACGAATGCTAATGTATATCGCCGAATTTGCATGTTCTGCCAAAGGTTTAGAATGACAATGTCATCCAACGTTTTTCGGATATATTCGAGATTTTTTCGAAGTCCACTATTACCTTTATCTTTATCTTTATTTTCACCTACACCATCAGGTTGTTTCCGACTGTTCATCTTTTCCCTGACATCTTTTAGAAATGACTTCTTAAAACTGCATGAATTCCCTTCTTTCTTAGCTTTTTTAATGCGTTTTTCTAGCAAATGCCAAACAGTGCTAAGTTCTGACTTTGGCATAACAAGCAAAAGTTTCTGCTTAACCAGATAGAGCATCTGCCAAACAAATAGCTCACGAGGACGAAATTCTTGAAATGCTCTTTCTGCATTATCAAGATATGTCCAACACTCTTTCAGTACCAACTTCTTTTTTTGACTAATTTCATCGGAACTTTCTGACTTCTCAAGTCCTTTCTCAAGTCTTGCAACTTGCTCTTTGGTGCTATCAATTTCAAATCTAAGATTCTGCAGGTTTGATGACCAGCGGACACGTCCGAATAATATACGAATTGCTTGCTTTATGAGACTTATTTCTTTGTTCATGCTCATATCAGTCTAATTCGACGGTCTATGTGATGTCTAATTTATATAGGTCTGTGAACTATCATAGATGTAATCAAACAGCATCTGGAATTTCGAAAAGCTCATGACTGAGTCCAAGACAAGTTAATAGTGGACAACCCTTGTTACAAGATGAAACTGCTTGATTGGACATATAAGTGAACTTGAGTCAAAACATTAGAAAAACCTTATTGATTATGCGGATGCCATCCACAACCCCACCTAGAAGGGCAGACACAAATTTGGAGGGAATCACCTTCATGCATTTTAATAGAACCAGGTGAATAAGGATTTTCGTAAGATCCATAAAAGCAGATAAATGGCAGGCCATAGATCGGGGTAGCCTGTCCATGTTGTATTCCAGTATCTGGAAAATTCTGCCATGACTGTATCATGCGATCAGACATATAGTCAGGATATTCTGAATATCTCGGCATGGAGTGATAGCGGTTGTTCGGCAATTGCTGTTGATATTGTTGCAACCAAGGAAACTGTTGGTAGTATGGCGAAAACTGCGGTAGCTGCTGTTGGTATTGTTGCAGATACTGGTTCATGGCGTCTTTCATATCATTCGTTAAAACAGGAAGCGGAGGAGGAGTTGTTGGCCCTTCTTGCGCGATAACCGGTTGAACCAGTAGCAAGGTAATCAATGCCATAAAAATCTTTGTTTTCATTTTCTATACCTTATGAGTTGGTTAGTTATCTTCAAAATCAGCGTCTATCGACATGTCGCGGTTTGTCGTTTGCTGATCGCCACAAAACCTTCCCTTATACTTCCCATGCAATCGTTCGAAGTGCGATTGGCACTTTAGGAGGTTGTCCTGGTAGAAATCCGTTATCCTGCGTTTCTCGTTTTCAACATCATCCGCTTGACGGCCGATACGGATCATGGCACTGACCGCATTGTCACGAGCATCATTGGCAGCCCCTTCGCAAGAGGATAGAACGATCTTTCCATTGTGGTAGTGGTCATAACTCTCCCGCAACTCGTCATCATCATACAATTCGTCATTGCTTCCAATCACATATCCCCCGGTTTTCCGGCCATTGCCATTGATCCAACTGCCCATGTTGAATGTGCCAAGCGAAACCCAGTTGTAGCACTGGACCTTCTGACCAGCCTGCTGATTTCCATTGCCGTCATGTAGACGATCAAAGGCAATCTTGAGCATATCCATTTCTGTCTTTGTGATCATACCAGTATCACCCCACAAGGCAGTACGACCAGGGTAGTAAATCAGTTCGCCATAGCCTCTTTCTCTTCGAATGTGCTGCAGCCGTCCGAAGGATTCAACGGATCTCCTGCCTTCGGCTATATCCTCATACAAATTATCATCTAAATCTACTCTTCGTCCGCACTCTTTTCTATCCCCCCATTTTTCTATTTCTCCATCGCCTCTACAGTTAAATCCCATTTGAATAGTAAGATCTTCATCTATCCAATCGTTTTCCCAAATGCTTATTTCCAATTCAGACAAGGGGAAATGCCAAATACATCCTCCGGCATTACATTTCGAATGTTCTTCTATAAGCAATGAATTGTCTTCCTTGACAATTTCCAACCGAACAAACCCATACATACCGAGAAGTACTTTTCCGTCAAGTAAGTTGGCAATTTCTGCATAAGGATCAATTACTATCTCGCCTTCTTTCGTAACTACTATTTCATCTTCTTCCGCCTTATCCCGGTCAGAGACCACGGGGTAATCTGATGGACTGCCAGATGATGTATTGCCCGCAATCACGACTGTTGGAGCAAGAATTGAAATTGAAAATAGAAAGTATAAATAACGCATCATATGAACCTCATTTATTAATAAACGTGTCTACATCAACCAAAGGACGAGTAGACACAATCGAACTTACGAATAAGAAAAGGATAGTTCCAGACCTGCCAAGTATTGTGATATACAGGTCCAACCATAGGTTAGGTTGAGAAAACCAACAGTGGAGAACGACACCTGCATTACTGCTTGGTGTCACAGTTTGATGACTGAAATGAATCGGAGGCAAACGCAAACCTTTACGATTTGCCAGCTCACAATTTATTTCTCCGATGGTTAGCGGACGACCAACGGCAAGGACAGCTTGATTAGCTAGATATGCTGCACCGCAACATGGGGGGGGGGGTAAGACTCGTTAACATGGGCTGTCGTTCAATGGAACCTTTTCTATGGAGAGGCAAGCAAATAATGCGATCAAATTTGCAAGATCATGACATAAACCAGATTGCCGTGCCGCATATATACCGCATGTAAACCTGCATTTTACAGTCAAGACGCTTTTGCGCCAGGGTTTCTGTCTCAAAAAGACAAAACCTTCAACCCGGATTGTTTCGAAGATATTCCCTGTCGCTTGCTTCAATTGGACCTAGCGACCAGGCTCCCCGATTCTTTGCATGATGAACTGCAGCATCAACCTCATTCATCGACACATCTCGTGGTATATCCAGGATCTGTCCGGGATAAATTAAATCTGCATCATTAATCTGCTCAAGGTTTGACTTGTAGATCAAGGGCCATTGCTCGGCAATAGAGTATACATCTCCGTTTGCGGCAATATTCCACAAATTATCCCCTTTCACGACAGTCCAGTATTTTAAGGGCAACGGCTCTTCGGCAACAGGTTCCGGTTCTGGTTCAGCAACCGCAACAGGTTCGGCTACCGGCTCGGGAGGAGTTGCCGCTGTCGCATCTTCCGCTGGCGGGCTTTTGGCGCTGACGCAACCCGCAATAATGACTGCTAAAGACAGAACCGACAAGCCCTTGAGGTTCATCAGCAAGGTTTTTGCCTCTTTTTGCATTTTGAAAATCTCCAGATTCCTGTTGTTTTTTATGTGTTCGGTACTGCTATACGCAATCTTGCTCGTGAGCATATCAAAGCCAAACCGATTTTGCCAACTTTTTTTAAACAAAATGAGTCGTGAAATAATTGTACATCAAAATTTTTTTAGACAACAATCCAATTCTATCACTATATTCTTTCAATTATGACAAATTTCAGCACGGATTGGATGGGTTTTTTGTCAAATCCAAATGTATTTCGAAATAGTATGTACAACCGCAATTGACAATGAGTAATGATTCAACGAGTCGGCCTTGACGACAATTTGAATTCGTGCAAGTTCATGACAGTCACATTCTCTCGGCACGAACCGCCACGAGGCTGCGCTTTGGCCCGCCGAACACCAAGCCCATCAGGTGAACCGGTTCGCCGCGGCTCCAGTACTTTTCCCCGTAGCCGCGTTCCCGAATCTGCGCAATGGCACCGTCCAGCGCCTCGCCGGCCCCCGCCTCGTCTTCCACCGCCTTGAACTCGAGCACGAAGACCTGGCCTCCGTGAAACACCACCATGTCCGAACGTCCCTGGCCGGAAGGCTCCTCTGCCCGGAAGTCCAGGCCAATCATGCTGAAACACGCATACAGCATGCCCGCATACCAGGCCTCGTAACGGGCAGGGCCATTGCCGGCCTTCCACTGGTAGGGAATGCCCCCGAGAAACGACTTAAGGTGTTCGGCAAACCCCTCGAAGTCGTTGGCAGCCAGCAGCGAGGAGAGCTTCCTTCCCGTGACCGAAACCCGGCCGGTCTGCTGACCCAGGTAGTTCAGCAGGTATTCGCTCAGGCTCTGGCGCACCTCGAAATTGGGATAGTCCAGGGTGTAGAAGGTCAGATAGCCGTCCCGCACCCGTTCCCTGATCGTCAGGTAGCCCGTCTGGAACAGCAAGGCATCCATGTCGATGTTCTCGATGTCGAAGCGGGACAGCTGCCTGGCATCCGCACTGCGGTTTTCCAGGTCCATCAGGCTTGCCCCCCTCTCCATCATTGCCTTCACCAGAAACGACGGCGAACCAGTCTCGAACCAGTGGGACATGAACTCGCGCTTCCTGAACAGCAGCAGCAGATCGTATGGATTGTAGAGCTTCTCTTCGCCCAGCCAGTTGTAGCCGTTGTACCACCTCCGGACTTCATCCCGGTCCAGTCCCGGCAGCTCCGGCGCAAACACCGTGTCCAGATCATTGTCCGTGTAGCCGCAGATCGCGGCAAATTCCGGATCCAGACTGATGTTGTCAAGGTTGTTCATCTCCGAAAAGAGACTCGTCTTGGTGAACATGCTGACCCCCGTGACGAAGACAAAGCGGACATCGTTTGCACTGCCCTTGATAGCTCCGTAGAGCCCGCGCAGGTATTGCCGGTTTGCAATAGCCATTTCGGGCTGGTCTATGACGTCCAGGATCGGCTTGTCGTACTCGTCTACCAGTACCACTACCCGCTGGCCAGAAGCCCGATGCAAGCCATGCAGGATATCCTGTAGCCGGTCTGGCCCCCTGCGTTCTGTTGCTGAGTCAAGTCCGTTATCACTTTCAATCCTCTCCAACTGACTGGCAATGTTTCTTTGCAGGTCGCCTGTTTCATTGTAATTGACATCAAAACTCAGCCTTACTACAGGGTAGTGAACCGACCAGTCCCAGTGATCATGGATGGCAAGCCCCTCGAACAATGGCTCATTGCCTTCGAACAGTTCCTTCAGTGTATCGACCAGGAGGCTCTTGCCGAACCGGCGCGGGCGCGACAGGAAGTAGTTCCGCCCCTCATCAACCAGTTTCCGGACAAGACCGGTCTTGTCGACATAGTAGCATCCGCTATCCCGAATGACTTGAAAACTCTGGATGCCGATTGGCAGCGTGCGGCGAATCATTGTCAAAGACTCATCGTTGGTCTGATCATAACCACCCTAATCCAGGGATATGGCAATTCTTGCATTGGCGGAAGCCGGATGGATTTACCGAATAGCCCTATAACTCATAAGACTATAACACACTCCAACGACCCATGATTTATTCTGCACGGTACTGTTATATCTCGATTCAATCGACATTGTGCAACCTGTATTCCACACCACTCAACGAAGCCCTAATTCGACAACGGATAACCCAACCGCGTTTGTGCCATTTTAGGTCCGCATGGCATCTAGCCCTACCTCCTTGCGATATGACCAATTCAATATGCCGGGCTCAATTACCGATGATTCGATATTTTTGATGTTTATTGTGCATGGCTTGCCAGATGGCTGACCACTTGACTCAGCGCACTCGCTTTAGGATGCACCGCTATTACAGGCCTGTACAGCTCATGTCACCATGCGAACGCCACCCGATAAATGAAATGCCTGACTAACTTATCCCGCCCATGCACAGGTATTTCATTTCCTGATACTCATCTATCCCATGCGAAGAACCTTCACGGCCCAAACCTGACTGCTTAACACCGCCAAATGGAGCAACTTCAGTTGAAATAATACCGGTGTTGATGCCTACCATCCCGTATTCGAGTTGTTCGGACACCCGCCATACACGATCCAGACTGGTGCTGTAGAAATAGGATGCCAGACCAAACTCCGTATCATTGGCCATTTGAACGGCTTCGGACTCCTCATCGAAACGAAACAGCGGGGCCAGAGGTCCAAACGTTTCCTCTCTGGCAACCTTCATTTGTGAAGTAGCGTTCTTGAGCAAGGTCGGCTGAAAAAAGGTTTGTCCCAGTTCATGGCGATTGCCGCCGATGACAACCTCCGCACCCTTGCTTACTGCATCTTCAATATGCTCCTCAATTTTACTGACTGCATTCATGTCAATCAGTGGTCCTTGATTCACGCCTTCCTCCATTCCAGAACCAACCTTCATCTGTGAGACCGCACTGGCAAATTTCTCTGCAAACTCGTCATACACCGAATCCTGCACGTAGATTCGGTTCGCGCAGACACAGGTTTGCCCGGTGTTTCGATATTTCGAAACCATCGCACCCTCCACAGCCGCATCTATATCCGCATCGTCAAATACAATGAATGGCGCATTGCCTCCAAGTTCAAGAGCAACCTTGATGATCGTCCCTGAGCACTGCTTCATCAAGACTCGGCCGACTTCAGTCGAGCCGGTAAAACTGAAATGCCGGACAATTGGACTGGTGGTCATCTCAAGTCCAATATCCGCCGATGACCCCGTAACCACATTCAGGACTCCGGCGGGAAATCCGGCCCTTTCAGCCAGCTCGCATAAAGCCAGTGCTGAAAGCGGCGTCTGGGTCGCTGGCTTGACCACCATGGAACATCCGGCCGCCAATGCAGGAGCCGCCTTTCTGGTAATCATTGCTGAAGGGAAGTTCCAGGGTGTAATTGCCGTGCAAACGCCGACTGGCTGCTTGATCACCAAGATACGCTTGTCCGGCTGATGCTGGGGGACTATCTCACCGCCGCTTCTTCGCACCTCGCTTGCGAACCAGTCGATAAAAGAAGCTGCATAGACTATCTCGCCCATGGATTCAGCCAGCGGCTTGCCCTGCTCAAGGGTCATCAATACCGCCAGATCACGCTGATTTTCATGCATCAACCGGTACCACTTTCCGAGGATGTCCGAGCGCTCCTTGGCCAGCATCTCCCGCCACTTTCGCTGTGCCGTTTCAGCTTGCTCAAGTGCTCTGGCGGTTTCCGATTTTCCCAGGAATGGGACATTTGCAATCACCGAACCATCTGCTGGATTGGTCACCTGAACGGTCTTGCCGCTGTCGGCATCGCACCATTGACCATTGATATAGCATTGCTCGCGAAACAGCGAGGGATCATTGAGGTTAAAGGTATTCATTGATTCTTTTAATCTTGCATGTTGTGATTTAACTAGCTCCAAGAGGATGATCAAGAACAATCGTCTCATCCCTTCCTGCGCCAGTCGAAATAATGGTAATGGGGCGCTCCAGAAGCTCAGCGACCCGGTTGAGATAGAGCGCTGCCGGCTCTGGAATTTCCGCATAATCCCTGATTCCCGCCGTTGAAGCATCCCAGCCCGGCACCTCTTCATAGGCAGGCTCGCATTGCTCAAGACTCTCTGCCCCATATGGAGGAAGGCTAATTTGCTTCCCCTTGAATTTATAGCCGACGCAAAGCTGAATCCTGTCCAGGCCATCAAGCACATCAAGCTTGGTCATGCACAAGGCTTTGATCCCGCAAACCTGTACTGCTCGACGGAGCGCAACAATATCCAGCCAGCCGCAGCGGCGAGGTCGTCCGGTCGTGGCTCCGAACTCATTGCCCTGACTTGCCAGATGCTCGCCATAATGGTCCATTAGCTCGGTGGGAAATGGACCGGATCCGACACGCGTGGTATAAGCCTTTATCACTCCAATGACATTTGCCACCTGCGCTATGCCAATACCCGTGCCAGAAGAGGCTGCGGCAGAAACCGTGTTTGAAGACGTCACATAGGGGTAGGTGCCGTGATCAATGTCAAGCATCATGCCCTGCGCTCCTTCGAAAATCACGGATTTTCCTGACTGGCATAGCGAGTCAAGACGAGCCGAGACATCGCCGATCATCGGCAGAACCGCTTCGCGGACCTGTAGCATGGCCTCAAGGGTATCCTGATAATCCACAGGGTCGGAATGATAGTAATTCGCAATCATGAAATTATGGTATTCCATCAGCTGCTCCAGCTTGCCTGCGAAGACATTTGCATTCAGCAGGTCAGCGACCCTGAGTCCTCTTCTGGCAACCTTGTCTTCATAGCAGGGCCCGATTCCCCGTCCAGTCGTACCAATTGCAGCTTTGCCCCTCGCTTTGTCCCGAACCCGGTCAAGCACCACATGGCAAGGCAATATCAGCGGACAGCCCGGGCTGATCATCAAGCGTTCAGCTATATCGATATCCCGCTCTTTCAGGGCATCCATTTCACGCACCAGGTGCTCCAAGTCGACAACCACGCCATTGCCAATCAAGCACTCGATTCCCTTCCGCATGGCGCCGGAGGGAATCAGATGCAGTACCGTCTTAACGCCATCTATAACCAGGGTATGACCGGCGTTATGCCCTCCCTGAAAACGCACCACGGCATCGGCGCGTTCGGTCAAAAGGTCAACGACCTTGCCCTTGCCCTCGTCGCCCCATTGGACACCCAGAAGAACTGCATTAGCCATGATCAGAAACTGTCAGGATCTTACAAGATACAACAGCAACAGCCCGAGCAGCATCACCGCCAAACCGGTTATTCGTATTGAGGAATCAGACATTGTGGAAATACGCTGCACAAAACCCCTGAATGCGGGAGGACTGAGAAACGGAATCAGACCTTCCAGTATCAGATATAAAGCGGAGGCAACCAGCAGATCATTCCAGTTGATCATCCGGGCTTATCCTCGCGAGCCCTTTATGGAGAGGGTGTCGGATTCGGCTCTCTGAAGTAACGGAAAAACTCGGAACTCGGGTCGACGATCATTAAATCCTGCTTGCTGTTGAAACTGTCGCGATATGCATTGAGGGTTCGGTAGAGACTGTAGAATTCCTTGTCACGACCAAATGCACTGGCATAAAGTTCAGTGGCCTTGGCATCACCGTGACCACGAATAATCTGGCCTTCACGATCCGCATTCGCCAGCAGGATTTCACGCTCACGGTCTGCGTCGGCACGGATTTTCTCCGCTTCCTCTTCCCCCTGTGCACGCAGCTCCTTGGCAACCCGTTCCCGCTCTGCACTCATCCTCTGGTAGACCTGCTGGCTGATTGCTTCTTCCAGGTCCACCCGCTTCAAGCGAACATCGATAATCTCGATGCCGAGAGTTGCCGCCTCTTCATTCATGGCCTTTTGCACAACTTCCATGATCAGGGCCCGATCACCGGAGATAACTTCCGATACGGTGCGTTTGCCAAATTCCTGACGCAGGGAGTCGTTGACTCGCTGATCAAGTCGTGAACGAGCATTAGACTTAAGACCTCGAAGTCTTGTGTAATAGAGATATACGTCGCGGATTTTCCACTTCACGAATGAATCCACCGACAGGTTTTTCTTCTCGACCGTCAGGTAGCGTTGAGGATCGGCGTCAAGCGTCTGCACCCGGGCATCAAAAAAGCGGACATTATTGATAAACGGAACCTTCCAGTGCAATCCAGGATCAATATCAGAGCGGACAATCTCACCGAACTTGAATACGATCGCTCTCTCGCGCTCATCCACGTAATACGCGGATGCGATGACCAGGGCCGATACTATCGCTATCAGAACCAGAGACAAAGTTGATTTCGCTGTCATGTCCATTACCTCGAAGTTCGAGTGGTCGATCTAAGTCCAGTACTCTGCGTATCGCCCACTGCCGAACCAGACGTTCGGCTGGATTGCGGGGAGTTCAGGGTATCTGTCGAACCGCTGCGCTGCGAGCGCAGAAGCTGTTCAAGCGGCAAGTACATCACGGAATTGCCCCCTTCAGGCTGATCGATGAGCAGCTTGCTGGTGTTGCTGAATACCTGCTGCATGGCCTCGATATACAGTCTTTCCCGGGTTACGTCAGGCGCTTTCCAGTATTCATCCAGCACCTTGTTGAATCGCGCGGTTTCACCTTCGGAGCGGGCAATGACCGCCGCCCTGTAGGCCTCGGCTTCCTCGATGATCCTGGCCGCAAAACCGCGTGCTTTTGGAATGATGTCATTGGCATAGGCTTCGGCCAGGTTCTTGAATCGCTCTTCATCCTCGCGGGCACGCACCACATCTGCAAACGCATCCTGAACCTGCTCGGGAGGCTGGGCATCCTGCATTTCGACAGTGACGATATTGATGCCTGTTTCATAGCGGTCAAGAATTTCCTGTACCAGTGACTTGGTTTCAGAAGCCAGCTGGGCCCGGCCCTCAGTAATCGCAAAATCCATGCTCGAGCGACCAACAATCTCACGAATTGCACTCTCGGCAGCCTGTCGAACCACGCCATCAGCGAGATTTTCCTGATTGTATTCGCTGACATGGAAAAGCAGATTGGTCGGATCCTTGATGTCATACTGAACCGCCAGCTGGATATGAATGATGTTTTCATCCTCGGTCAGCATCAAGGCTTCCTTTGGCACATCCTGTTTCCCTCGACCTGCATCCCGATAGCCGACCTGAACCGTGTTTTCCTTCTGGGTGTTGATAATCTCAACGACTTCAATCGGGGATGGCATATGCCAGTGCAGTCCGGCACCATTGGTTTCGGAGAATTTTCCGAACCGGAGCTCTATGGCCTGCTCGCCCTGGTCAACCGTGTAGAAGCCAGTAAATATCCAGAAACCCAGACCGACAATGAGCAGCACCAGAATCGGGTATTTTCCCAATCCACCGCCCCGGCGTCTTTCACCGCCATCATCACCGCGACCGCCACCGGAATCTCCGTCGCCACTTTTGCGGCCGCCGAAGCCCTTAAATCGCGACCAGATCTGCTGGGCAATTTCATCCAGTTCAGGTGGGCCTTGTTGAGGCTTTCGGCCCCGTCTACCCCAATTCTGGTTTTGCTGTCCCCACGGGTCTTTGTCGTTTCCGTTTGAACCCGACTGATTCCAAGGCATTGATAATTTCCTTTCCGAAGTTAAAGAATTTTGAGAATCATGATTATAGCCCTGCTCACCAGGGAATATCCAACATCCTTGTCAGTATTACAAAGTGATCAGAGGCTGTAGTACATGTCGAACTCGACCGGATGCGTCGCCATCCTGAGCCGGGTGACGTCATCCATCAGGAGTTCAATGTACCCATCAATCATGTCGTTGTTGAAGACGTCCCCGGCCAACAGAAAGTCCCGATCCGCATCCAGTGCTTCAAGGGCAATATCAAGGCCATGGGCCACGGTTGGGATATTGGTCTCTTCTTCTGGCGGAAGATCGTACAGATCCTTGTCGGAAGGACTGCCCGGATCGATCTTGTTCTGTATTCCGTCAAGGCCCGCCATCAACATCGCGGCAAATGCCAGATAGGGGTTGGCGGTCGAATCGGGGAAGCGAATCTCGATTCGCCTTGCCTTGGGGTTTGCAACATAAGGAATCCGACATGATGCTGATCGGTTTTTCGACGAATAAGCCAGCAGCACCGGCGCCTCGAAACCCGGAACCAGCCGCTTGTAGCTGTTGGTGCTCGCATTGGTAAAGGCATTGATCGCACGAGCATGCTTGAAGATGCCTCCGATGTAGTACAGTGCTTCATCACTCAGTCCGCCGTAGCCATCTCCAGCGAAGATGTTGTTACCTCCATTGAAAATGGACTGGTGAACATGCATTCCCGAACCGTTATCACCGACTAGCGGCTTGGGCATGAAAGTTGCAGTCATGTCATACATGTGGGCAACGTTGAACACCACGTACTTGTAAATCTGCACTTCGTCGGCCTTTCTGACCATGGTGTTGAATTTGGCGCCGATTTCGCACTGCCCAGCAGTTCCCACTTCATGGTGATGCACTTCAGTAGCCAGACCCATATCGTTCATGACAGTGCACATTCTGCCACGAATGTCGGTCAGGCTATCGACTGGAGGAACCGGGAAGTATCCGCCCTTGACCCTGGGGCGATGGGCCAGATTCATGCCACCCAGTTTGCTGGCACTGCTCCAATCCCCTTCTTCCGAGTCAATCGCATAGAACGAATGTTCCATGCTGTTTTCCCAGCGAACCGAGTCGAATACGAAAAATTCATTCTCGGGACCGAAATATGCAGTATCGCCAATTCCTGTGGAAGCCAGATAAGCTTCTGCACGCTTGGCAATTGAGCGCGGATCCCTAGCGTATCCCTGCATGTCAGACGGTTCGATAATGTCGCATCGAATATTGACCTGATTCAGATCGGAAAACGGGTCGACCACTGCACTTTGCGGGTCGGGCATCAAAATCATATCCGATTCGTTAATACCCTTCCATCCGGCAATTGACGAGCCATCGAACATTTTTCCGTCTTCGAACAGATCCTCGCCTGCTTCGGAAACCGGCAGGGTTACATGCTGTTCCTTGCCTCTGGTGTCCGTAAAGCGCAAGTCTACGAACTCCGCCTCACTTTCTTTGATTAAATTCAGTGCGTCTTCGATCGACATATCTATATCTACCTCTGTCAATTAAATGTGAACGAGTCCTGAGTCGAATGGACGACTTCTTATTTGTTATCCATATTCCAGAACGACATTTTTGTCATCCTCCTGCCCAGCCGTATTCAAGTCAAAGCGAGTTGAACTCGAGTGAAGGGGGGAGTCTCGATAATACCGGCACTGGATTATACAGAATTTTGAAGAAATTTTGTTTGTTTTTAGTGAAAATCGAACAGTGACTGAACGATCGACGGGGCTTTCCGGCGATAGTCATTGATGTTGGGAATTGCCGGTTCGCTTTTTCAATGTGAAGTTGGGCCTTTTCAAATTCGATCATCCTGGTAATTTCCGGCTCGTTCGGAAACTTGCGGTCATCACGAAAATTTGCAGAGGGCTGTGTGATAAAATTATGTGCTTAACCCGCTTGAACAGCAACTGAAACAACATGTCCATTGCAAAATCCACAGAAAAGTTCCTGACCAGCAACAGAGGGTTCGTAGTCGCGGCATTTGCGGTTCCGGCCAGTTTTGCATACCGGGTTGTTCAAAACCTCAACAACTGGGCTTACAGAAGTTTTCGGAACACTGATTCCAGACACGCCGAAGAAGTCAGCAGAATTCAGGAACAGGTTCGGGCGGCATACAAGGCCGGCAAGCGCATGTGCACCGCCCGCAAGCCATGGAAGTCAATGTCCTTGCGAAGCGCAGACTTCAAGCAGGAAATGAGCCAGATTGACATTAATCTGCGCAACGTTCTGGAAGTCGATGCAAAGCGCTGCATAGCCAGGTTCGAACCAATGGCTACCATGGGAGAGATTACGCAATTCTTGAACCCGAGAGGCTTCGCACTGTCTGTTCAGGCTGAGATGGATGACCTGACAGTGGGAGGACTGTGCATGGGTGTCGGCATTGAGACCACAAGCCATCGCAATGGATTTCTGTTTGAGACCGTAGAGGCTTATGAAATCATCACTGCTGATGGCGATCTGGTGCGCTGCACGCGCGAGGAAAATCCCGACCTCTTTCATGCATTGCCATGGTCTCATGGCACCTTGGGCTTTCTTGTCGCCGTGGAACTTCGCATAGTCCGGACAAAATCCCACATCAAGCTTGATTATGAGCCTTTTCATTCCATGGAGGCCCTGTGCAGAAGGCTCGATGAACTCCTCAGTGATCAAGATGCTGCTCCGCGTTTTGTCGAAGCGCTTGCATTTTCCGATGAATCGGGGGTCATTCTCAAGGGGGACTTTGCCACTCCGCCCAAAGGTGCAAAAATAAACCGCATCAACCACTACTACAAACCGTGGTTCTACACCCATGCCGCTCGAAGCCTTCAAACTGGTCAATTCAGTGAATACATACCGACCCGGCATTACTTTCACCGTCATACGCCTTCGGTATTTTTCCAGCTCAAGGATATTATCCGCTTTGCCAACACTCCCTGGTACCGTTATTTATGGGCCTGGATGGGAGCACCAAAGATTTCGCTGATGAAGCTGACCATGACCCGGGAACTGCGGCGCCAGGCTTTTGAAAGCAGGGTCGCCCAGGACATCCTAGTGCCAATGAAACACCTCCATGATTCGATCCGGTTGAGTGACGAACTGTTCGACATTTATCCTCTATGGATATGCCCAGTCCGGCTGTTCAACCATGGCGAACATGAAGGTTTTTTGAGAAACCCTCCCAATGATGCAAGCAGCGAGATGTATGTGGACGTAGGCATATATGGCCTTCCGGCCGGCGTTGAATTAGGAGCATACGATCAGGTTCGGGCTTCACGAAAACTGGAGAAATTCGTTCGCGAATGCGGAGGCTATCAGATGCTCTATGCCGATATCTGCATGAATCGCAGTGAGTTTGAGGAGATGTTTGAGCATCGACACTATCGCGCAATGCGACGCAAGTTCAACGCTGAAAATGCTTTCCCCGAGATATTCGACAAGGTCATTCCCGAAAAATGGATCAGGGAGAAAATAGACGGACTATGCGATGAGACAAGCTGAACTGCTGTCCAGTGTCTTTTTATCCGAGCTTCGAAAAAGAAACTGATTTCGCTGCCTGTGCGGTCATATGCGTTCCCGTCATGCGGTCTTCCTCGTGCAATGGCAGGTGTAATGCCTCCCCGGCTTTTCGGTTGCCAGCCATAGTTTCCCGGTTCCTGAAAACAATTGCCGTTTCGGAGGTGAAAACCCTGTCATAGTCAGCGGCTGAATCTGTTTTGACTGCCAGGGTTTCTTTTTGCTGGAATCTTTTCCACCAGGACAGGCCCATCGCCACAAATCAGCTCATGTGTTGTGTTGCAACATATAGACGGATATCGGATGCAATGCCGGAAACATTATGCAATCATTGAACCAACCACGGCATCAGGGTCAATTGGATTCTGTCATCTCGGGTGATTGCTCCCGGCTGAAGAGGGACCTGGCCTTGTTTAATGCCATAGGCAAGGGAGGAAACAACAGAAAATGCGCCACCAAGTCGATTATCATCATCCCGGCCAGCAAGCCAAGAACCTGATTGGCAAAGCCCTGATACCCCAAACACGAAGATCCCCAGAGCAAAAATTCAACGCTGTCGTCAGCTCAGCAAGGGCCTGTCGACAAGATTGAAAGTGGGCACAATCGACTCGCAGGCTAACAAGCCTTCCCGACGCGGTCGCAAGTATTTGGACAGAAGATGGATCGTGTCATCCATAACAATGCCAGACGCAAAGGCGGCAACGATTGACGCAGCAATGATCGCGTTACCGACGGCATAGTACCAAATCCCCAATGCCATGATTGTCCGGCATCACATATCTTCCTCAATGTTATTTTGGACCGACATTGATGTTGACGGGGTCCATTCGACCGTTCCCGGAAATATCCGGGACCTTGAAGGTAACCTTGGTCAACGAATCCTCGCTTCCGGGTTCCGAGAATAAACTTGATCAGAGCATTATGTGGTAGAATCATTTGAAAATCAGGATGTACTTTCGAGTTTTCCAGCGTTTATCCTTTAATAACAGAAGCTTTCATGCCCAGACTTCAGGATGATTTTTTGAATAATTCCCAGCATGAATCCGAGATGCAAGACGCGCTGGACGAGACAGTTGCAGGTAATTGTACTACTGCATCGCCCCGCATAGCCAACCTAACTCGTACACGCAAGGCTTTTGGCTACTTGCTGACCCTGAATTTTGCGGTATTGTGGGCAGCGCCAATCGTGATCCAGGGACAAACTTACCGGCATGGCCTGAAAAGAATCTTTCGTCCATTGTATCGTTTCATTGACGGTCTCCCCGGATGGCGAAGCTTTGCTGTCAAAAACGTGTATCGCATGGAAGCAGACGCAGCATACTTTACGGCTGCAGTTCTATGCTTCTCGAGCACTGTCGCGATGATTTCTATCATGCTGTGGTGGCAGGTCCTGCATGGATCATTGCCTTGGTGGTTAATTGCTCTCTACTACTTTCACTGGGTTGGGCCTGGAGGCCGCATGATGGGAGTAGCCTATACATTTGCGCATCGAGAGGGACACCGGCCGGGGGGAGGGCTGTACCGGTCATCACTTGGCAACTTGATTGGCAACCCATTCGAGAATATTCTGGGGCTTTGGTATGGCGTGATTCCCAACAATTTTTCGACATCTCATGTGCTTTTGCACCACAGGCTTGATGGTGGCAAGGGCGACCCCATCTTTCTCTGGGATCTTGACCGAACGAAATTCGGTGACTTGATGCTCTATCAATGGCGGATGTTTCGCTGGATGACCGGTTTTGGCAGCCTCGCTGAATTTCAGCGCCAATCCGGCGTACATCCTGCAATCGACAAGGCTAGAATCTCTCTGCGTCGTGGCATGATCACCTACTATCTCCATGTGCCCGCTATCATCGTCGTACTTCTGATTGCTGCGGGCTCCACTTTACTATCGGCGCTGCTGTTTCTGTTTTTCATTTATCTGCAACCGTTGCTTTGCATGTCCACTTTTTTAGCGCTTATCAATGTCGGCCAGCATGGTTTTCTTGAATTTGATGCAGACGGCAAGCATATACCCCTTGTAACAGCAACCACGATACTTGATGGACACGACGATTCATTTGGAGAGGATTATCATTTTGCCCATCACTTCGCTCCAGTCGTGCAATTGGGAAAGTTGCGAGAAAATATTATTGGAAAAAAAGCGGATTGCCAGAATGTCAACGGGGCGGTATTCAGGGAAACAACAATTTTCGAGATTGCGATAATGCTGCACATGGGCAAATTCAAGGAGTTGATAAGCAGGCATTATGTGGATTTCTCCGATAAAGAGGCAACCAATGTGGATGAGCTGGCAGAACTTTTCGAGGATCGGGCAAAGCGGCGTGAAATGAGCTATGAGGAATATGAATTCACCTATCTTCCGACGCTGAGATCCCGGGTGCGAAAGCTGGTACAGGACGGTGTTTGTCCAGACGAGAATCGAGCATACATCTATCAGGCCAATCGGGTTGCGTAGCAGTGTGAAAGCATGCGGGCGCAATTCCCTCGATCTTGGGAGCTTTCGCAGTTCTAAACCCCCGGAAATTCGCAACGAATTGGAATTGCGGATTAGAATATTATGCCTGTTGTCAGCTTCAAAACGCTTGAATCCTGAAGTCATTTACAAAACCGAGCCAAATAAGCAAGGATTCTCAGCATCAATAAGTTATTTCAGACAATACTCCATGATTTGCCTCTGATTATTCCGGGCATTAACATCCCTTTCCTGTTATCAGCCGGGACGGTCAAACTGATCCCGGCAGTTTTCCGGGCAATCACCCAAGTTTAACAGCCGCCAAGTCGCAGTGAATTTCGGACATGAACCGGCGCATCGCCCGGATCCTGCTGGAGCGGCAGGGCGAGCATGGCGCAACCGGGATCGGAACGCCGCATCAATGCATACCTCCACAACGAGTACCTGGCAACTTCAATGCCAAGTTCATGTAGCCATACCGGGAACAATGCTGTGCGATCGTCCCCTGTCCAGATCCTGCCATGCTCGACGACATCCTGTACAAACATCACGAACGAAAGGTCGGCCAAGACAACTGCGTGCAGTACCTGGGCCTGACCCTCCAGATCCCGGCAGACCGATGCCGATGCCGCTACGTCAAGGTCAGGATCAGAGTACCGAAATACCCGGGCGGCCCCCTGTCAGCCCATCACGGGCCGCGGGAACTCGCACGCCATGACGCCCACTGCCCGCCATTATTGAAGTATGCAGATGCCACCGCAAACGATCAATCCACCTAGGGTGATCATCAATAGCGGACAATCTATTTGCTATTGGCATACCCCTGGCTTTGAGGACACCATGCTGTCACAGAATCGGATATGGCAATATGGTCAATTCGTCATATCAGGCGATTGTTCCCGGCTAAAGAGGGACTTGGCCTTGTCCAAAATCACAAGCAAGGGTGGAAACAACAGAAAATCTGCAACCAAGGCAATAATCACCGTCATCCCGACCAGCAGGCCAAGTACCTGGTTAGTCCAAAGCCCCGATGCTCCAAACACAAAGAATCCCAGGGCAAAGATTAGTGTTGTAGTCAACAAGGGTCTGCCAACAAGACTGAATGTAGGCACTATCGACTCAGAGGCTGACAGGCCTTCCTGGCGCGATCTCAAGTATTTGGACAGCAGATGGATCGTGTCATCCACAACAATACCAAAGGCGATTGCAGTGACAATGGATACGGCAATGCTCACGGTGCCAACGGCATAACCCCAAATTCCCAACGCTATGATTGCCGGCAAGAAATTGGGAATCAAGCTCAGTAATCCCAAACGTATGCTTTTGAAAACAAAAACCAGAATCAGTGACACAATTGACATGGCAATACCCGTGCCGATCAGCATCTTGACGATGTTCCTCATCACAGAGTAGGCACTGATGATGGTCACGCCGGTTGCACCGGTTTTCATTTGCGGTGCATTTTCTTCGAGCCAAGCCTCAGCCCGTTCATCCAAGTCGATTTGCTCCTTGACCGACATGCTTTCAACAACCACAGTCATGCGTGTTGCCGAACGATCAAAGTTGATCAGATTATTAAGATCCAGCCCTACCGGAAGCGAAAACTCGTACAGGACTAAATATTGCGCTGCCAGATCAGAGTTCTCCGGGAGAACATAGGAATTGTCAGCATCTGCGTGCAGGCTTTTGTTGAGGCGCTTCATGACATCGACAATTGACGTGACATGCGACACTTCAGGCTGCTCACGAAGCCAGCCGGAAAATTCATCGGCCCTCTCCAGGTATTCGATATCCGTGATTCCGCCATCCCGGCCGGAATCCAATGAATATTCGAAAGTATCCAAGCCAGAAAACTGGTTGTTGATGAAATCTGCCGACTGACGTAGCTCATGACCTGCCGGAAGCAGTTTTATATTGTTATCGTCCAGTTCTATTCTGGAGACGCCGATTGCACTGACCACAAACAGAAGCCCAAAAACCCAAAGCAGAACACTGCTCTTGTCCACTACGAAACCACCCAGACGCTCAAAGCTCCTGGTGATGCGTTTACGTTGCGGTGGAGCCTTCATCGGCATCATTGCCAATAGCGAGGGAAGCAGCACAACCGAATAGAAAAATGCAATCATGGAACCGAAGGCAACGATGTTTCCCATCACTCGAAATGGCGGCATCTCTGAAAAGTTGAGACTCAAAAAGCCGATTGAGGTGGTTAGGGAGGTCAAGAATATCGGTCGAAAATTCACCTCAAGAGAATGGATGATTGCGTCGGTTCGCTGCATGCCGATCAGCATGCCGTTGATCACTCCCTGAATCATGTGTACGGAATGAGCAACCACAATTGCCATCAGGACAAACACAGTAGCGCCGCTCTCGCCGAAAAACTTCAATCCTGACCAGCCTGCAAACCCAAAACTTGATGTCATTGTTGCAATCAACATGATGACAATGGCGAGAACGCCCCAAATCGAGCGCAACAGCAAAAATGCAACGATCAGCATTGTCCCAAATGCGGCGGGAGCAAGCAACGACATGTCTTCATCTATGGCATTCGCTATGGCTTGCTGCAGCAACAACTCACCATATACATAATAGGCGTAGTCCGGGTTGGCACCTTGCTGTTTGTCGACAATGCTCCGAAATGCCTCGATTACTTTTGTTCTCGCCTCAGTACGACCTTCTTCGGGCACGGCCAGGCTTACAATCAATCCCGCAAGACGGCCATCACGGGAAACAAACCGGCCGGCTGTTTCCCTTGTTGTCAACGCAATTTCCTGAATACGGTCGATTTCGGCTTCATCCAGTAATGCGGCATCCTGGACCAAGTCTTCGACGATCAGATCGTCTTCCCTGCCCTCTGTGTGCGAATGGTTGGTTAGAGAACTCACGCGAGTGGCATACGGGGTTAGCCACAGTTCATCGGTCAGCTGCTCAATTGCAAGAAGTGCTTCAGGCGTGAAGATACTGTCTCCGGGAGGTTCAACCACCAGCAAAAGACTATCAGATACCGCATAGGCATCTTCGAATATCTCCAGGTTGACCAGATGGGGATCATCTTCACTGAAGTGATTTCGAAGACCGACTCCAACAGTGTTGAGCTGTGGCAACCCTGAGGCAAGAACCCCCATCACCACAATTGACCCGATCAGAATTGCCCAATATCGATGCACGAGCAACTTGAAGGAAGGGGATTGAGGATTATTTTCGGTGGATGACATCATTTTTCAAGCAATCCTCTACATGTGGCGTGGCGGTTCTCAAGTCCAATTTCTGAATCTATCTTGGTATCCAGACTTTGCCTTGTGATTATATTAAAGGTTTCACTGTATTCCGAGAAAAGAAGCCTTGCCCACGGAAATTCTTGCACATGATCGCTAGCGTGAGTTTACCGAGTTGGGCAATCAGGTGTTATCAAGTTTGTCCGATTTATTTGAGACAGGGGTACTGTAACCCATTGAAGCAATGGGGAGGCGTTCCGGTTTCCTGGGCAGAGCCGGAGTCGGGACAGGATCCGAAAAACGCATGACCTAACGGTTGCGATAGCGTTCGAGCTGCAGCATCCGGTACAGCTTTTCCTGCTCCTCCGACAGCGTTGACAGCGTCATCTTCATGTGCGGCGGACGGCCCCTGCCGGTTGCCGGGTAGACGACTCCCACTTCCCGGATGGCGGCGAGTTCCTTCAGTATCCGGTTTCCGGAAAGCGTACAGCCGCTGCGGGCCAGATGCCGGCAGAGCAGCGTCTGCAGCATCAGGGCCAGCACGCAGATGAACACGTGGATGCGGATTTTCTGGTCGGTCCAGTGATGCTGGGGGCGGATCGCAAGGTGCCGGGCATCCTTGAGATCGCGGAAGGCGCGCTCGACATGGTGCTGGGAGCGGTATCCATGCACGATCTGTGCATCGCTCAAATCGCCACGGTCGGTGAAGATCAGGTTCTTGCCGAGCAGGGTCTGCTGCAGGCGCTGCCAGGCCTTGCGGTCGAAGCGGTAGGTCAGTCTGGGCAGGCTGCGTGCGCTCCTGTCGATGGAGACCCGGAAAAGTTTCTTCATGTGCTGGGCCTTGAGACAATGCTGGACCCTTTTGCCGACAGTGTCCATGGCCGGATGTCGGCCTCGGGTGACGAGGCCCTGCTCCCAGCGTCGGAGCTGCCTCTGGATCTCGCGCAGTTGCTGCCGGCAGCGGGCGATTTCGCGCAGCAGCGTGGCCGTCTGCGCCTGCGCGAAGTGCTGGTTTTTCACCACCACGACCGTGTAGTCGGCGCCATGCAGCCGAGTCACGGTCCGCCAGGTTGATACGCCAGGCCATTGCTCGAGTGCCCGGAACTGCGATGGCGGCACCGCCAGCAGGTCCGGATGCTGGCTCGGCACCAGCGAGCCGATGACGTGGCAGGGGCCGTTGCGCAAGGCCTCGATGTTTTCCCGACTGTTGCTGCCCTTGTCGAAGACCAGCATGACCTTGCTTTCCCGCTCGGGGTCGAGGACATGAAAGCGCGCGGCCAGTGCATCCGCAAGACTGCCAAAGGCAGGCGAATCCGGCTGGTTTCCGGGATACGCATGGTGCAGGATGGGCAGGTGGTGATCCGCTGTCGCGAGCAGTGCAAGACCGACAATGCGCAGTGACTTGCGCCCTTCCTTGCTGTGACCGCGCTGTGCCAGGGATGCCTGGTCGTTGAAGCTGTCGATGCAGGTGAAGAAGCTGGCTGCATCGAACAGGAGCTGGCTGACGTCAACCTGGAACCGTGTGACCATGTGCCGGACGATATCCTGTTCGATGGCCGGCAGCGTGTCGGGCGGGATGCGGTCCATGTTGTCCCAGAATCGCTGGCTGGTCAGTCTGGAGGCGGGAACTCCGAGCAGTCTGGGCAGGACGGTATTGTCGTACCAGTGTGCGAGCAGCTGTTTCGAGCAGGGTGCGAGGCAGCGGTTGAGAGTGGCAATGAGGATGCAGGTGCCGACGGAGATGCCGTTGCGGCTGCGTTTTGGAACGTGCCGGTCGACCCGATTCCGGATATCGAGCTGTGCCGCGAAGTCGAGCAGGGCGGAGCTGGCGCCGAATTCGTGGACGGTGGCCTGTCTGGGCACGGGCATCTGGTGCCTGGCGGCGATGAGGTCTTCGGCGGTGCCGAGGTACTGCTGCCAGACGATTTTCGGTTTGCCGTTGACGCGTTGTGACTGGCGGGCGTAGTAGTAGGTACGTCCCTTGATCTTTTTTGCGGTGATGCCTGGAATTGTCAGGTCATGCATGATGGAAGTGTATTTTCCATTATGCGATATAAATAATTATATTACAAGATAAAATTAGAATAAACATGAAATAAAATCAAGATGGTAATTAGGTCATACGCGGATAACCGCGCGGAAACGCTCTCGGCAAGGTCGGTTCGAACCTGGAAAATTAAGAATAACAGTGACTTGGAGAAAGTCAGGGAAATCAGGAAAGAACTGCGAATTGCGAAATCAGCCCGAACTCGGTAAACTCACGCTAGAGCAAGCAAAGTGCCTTCAACAATCCATTTATCTTGCGGCGAAACGGCATAGAAACTATCCAACATACATCAGGGAGTTATTTTCAATCAAACTGCATTTTATCAATGACTGTCCCGGATCGGATTTACTTCTTCCTATTCTGATTTTACAGGGCTATCTGTTTTTCAGGGATTGATTCATCGTGAAAGCCAATTCGCAACCATGAATTTGGACAACCCGTCTTATTGTTGGTCGAGTTTGTTTACCAGGCAGACAAATTGAACATCAAGTGCCGCAAAATGTCTGTTTCACTTCCTGCTCCGGGTTCGGTGGACTTTGGTATTCTTGTCTACCCTTCTGTTCGGCAAATGGCGCCTTCAGGACTTCGTGCAACTCATGAAAAGCAGAGAAGTCGCCATGATCTTCCGCGCTCCGGATTGCTGCTTCGACCAAGTGATTACGCGGAATGTATACTGGGTTAACGCTTTGCATTTGGGATTGGCGTTGCTTCTGACCAATTCCCATGGCGCTTAGTGCCGCTCGCCATTTCACCAGCCAATCACTAGCGGCATACTGGTTTGAAGCGAACTGCTTGAGAAATTCATGATCCTGTTTTTCAGCCTGATCACTCAGCCTTGATAGCTCGTAGAACACGATTGTAAAATCCGAAGAACACTCATGCATGAGGGACAACAGGTCCTTGATCAGCAAATCCTGTGATGGTGTGGCATTCCGTTTCTTCCTGACAAGACCACACTTGGCTTGCATGCCCGCCATCCATGCTCTCTCGTAAAGGGCCTGGAATTTCTCCAGCACCGGTCTGACAGCCTCAACGGCAGCACCTACTTCCGAGTCAACAGCCAGGGCAAGACACTCGGCAAATCGCGCTAAATTCCAAAGCGCGATGCCTGGCTGATTGTTATAGGCATAGCGACCCTGTTGATCGATTGAGCTGAACACCCTGTTTATCGCAAAGCCATCCATAAACGCACAGGGCCCATAATCGATAGTCTCCCCCACTATTGACATGTTGTCGGTGTTCATCACCCCATGGATAAATCCGAACTGCATCCACTTGGCAACCAGCAATGCCTGCCGCTCAATTACTGTTTCAAGCAATGCAAGATAGGGATTTTCCGATTCTGACAGCTCCGGAAAACTTCTTCCGATCACATAATCAGCAAGTTTTTTGACGCCCTCCTGATCTGAACGGCGCGCATGATATTCAAATGTTCCGACACGCACGAAACTTCTGGCGACCCGAGTCAGTACCCCACCAGGCAAAATTTCTTCCCGATACACAGCGTCTCCAGTGCTTACAACAGCCAGGGATCGGGTTGTTGGCACCCCTAGGTAGTACATGGCTTCACTCACCAGATATTCGCGAAGCACTGGGCCAAGTGGAGAGCGTCCATCACCATTTCGCGAGTAATCAGTCCGACCCGAGCCCTTGAGCTGGATTTCGTAATTCTGTCCATCCTGGCCGATAACCTCACCAAGCAAGATGGCGCGACCATCGCCAAGTCGCGGAGTGTAGTGTCCGAATTGATGCCCTGCATAAACCATTGACAACGGTTCTGCACCCTCCGGGACTTGATTCCCGGAGAACCACTGCGCCAGCTGATCCCGGGCAACATCAACCGTGTCCAGATTCATCTTCTCTGCCAGATCATGATTGAATCGAATCAGGACTGGGTCGGATACAGGAGTCGGCCGGGTTCTGGCAAAGAACCCTTCACCCAAAGTTACGTATTGATTTTCAAATGGAATGCTGAACATGCTGATCACAAATGCGGCAACTTACCCTGACACTCCGATCAACAATGATCGGGGCGGTTTCTCCTCATGGCCCATGGACTTCTGGCACCTTGCTGAATATCAAAATGCGGTTGTTAGCCGGCATGTCAATCGATTCTTGAAAATCCATGCTGCAGGATTCAGCAAGACGCAATACTTCCTGATCATCGCGTATGCCCTGCTCGGGATTCTGTGACTTCAGATATCGATCAAAAGAGGCATTGCTGGCACTGGTATATTCGCCATTTTGATTAAACGGGCCGTAAATCAGGAATTTTCGCAACGGAGCAAGAACCCGGGAGACTCCCTCGAACATGTCAACAACCCGGTTCCAGGGCATTATGTGCGCTGTATTGGCGGTAAAAGCTCCATCATATTTGCCGGGCGGCATGTTGACAAGATTCCAATGCTCGTCAATTCCGACATCCAGTTCGAAAGGATCGCCCGTATTTATGCATCCCGCCTGTGCAAGCGCCTGCCTTATCCATGCGTGGTTGCAGGCAAGATCACTGGCCTGCCAGAAAATACCCGGCATTTGTCTTGCGAAAAAGGCTGCATGCTGCCCCGTACCTGAACCAATCTCCAGAATACTGCCATGCTCGGGGAAGTGATCCCGTATCACTTCCAGAATGGGCAGCTTGTTGCGCTCTGCCGCTTCTGACAAGGGAGAATATCCAGCCATGATCAAAAAATTCAGGACCGATTACTGGAGCGTGCGACTTGACAGACATCGGAATTTGCAATTTCACGATCAAACAAGCCTTGTGCAACAATACTCAGCCCACCGGTCAGCAAACCCGCAAAAATCGATGCGCCGGTCTTGGCTAGACCCTCGGTATCGGCCACCAGCTCGGGATTACGCAACGTACCGCCAATCTTGAAAAGTTTGGCAACGGTATTGATGCTGATGCCAAGTCCCTTTCGGGCTTTCGAAGAAAACACGATATCCAGTTTTTCGCTGGCCAAATCAATCTGGCCAGATCCGAGAATCGTGAAGTCCTTGAGTTTCAGGGCCAAAGATTTATTCATCACTGCGATGCCGTCCTGAATCCGGAAATTTACAACGCCGCATTCCATCAAGTCAAACTCATTCTGTGACTGCAAAGTGAGAATCAAATTGAACATGCCAAAAATCAAATCGCCAAACAAAAAACTCTCCCCTACCCTGACATTCACGTCACTCACTTCCAAATTTACATGACCGTTGGTTTTTGATGCCATTTCAGACATGGAACGACCTTCCGACTTCAAGTCGAGATCGACCGAAAACACGCTATCCAAAACTTCCGAACCCTGGAAATTGTGATCCAGTGCGTCAACATCGACCTCATCTCCCTGTATCTTCATATCGGTTTTCCAGCCAGACCCATCTGGATAGAGGTCAAGCCACATTTCGACTGGCTTGTTTTCGGCATTTCCGACCAACATCGCACTGAGTTCACCATCCTTAATCCTGAAATCACCGTGCAATTCTTCAAGAACAAACACCATGCCCCGATAGTGACCAATGTTCAATTCGAGATCAAGATTGAGGTTGTGAAGCCATGTCAGGTCAAACTCACGGTCCGAGAAAAAGGGGGCATCTTTTTCTTTCTGCCCGACGATCTTCTCCAAATCCAGTTCGTTAGTATGAAGATATCCCTTGACGTCATGCCTGCCTGACGAAGAATAGTCAACCGCGAATTCGCCATTCAGCTCCTGCTCTCCCAGTTTGCCGTTCAAATGCACTTCAACAACCCCATCCGGATTGTTGGCAACTTTTAGCTGTCCTTCGGCCGGCACTTTTTGAAAACGGCTGTCCCTGGCCAATCGATTCAGTTGAGACAACTCCGAAACCCTGAAATCGATATTAAGATCCCGGGTGATCATGGGATTCAGGGATTCAAATGAACCGGCTGCCTCTACTCTTGCATCATCAGCCACTAGATTGATTGAAAAGCCATCAACAAACTGGCGGCTTCCATCAAAAACCAGATTCAAGTCAGCTTCCAGAAGTTCGGACAGAATCGGATGCTTTTCGATATGTTCAGCATCCAGCAAACTGGAATAACGCCCTTGATTGTCACGCACCCGGATACTTAGAATACCCTCTCTTTTCGGGGATTGGAGGTTGTCAAGATGACCGGTTGCGCTGGCAAGATCTCTTGAGACTTCGCTTTTGATGTCGACCCCGCGCAAATTGAACACTATCCACCCTTTGGGGCTCCGTTCCAGATGCAGCACCCCTGTTCCCTTCAGTGGAACAATCGGCGATACAAGACTTTGCAGCAAAGCAGATTTGCTGATTCTCTGCATGAATTGCGGCTGCAGGGCTGTTGCATTGATTTTGAACATGCCCATGTCGCCAGTTCCAAATACCTTCACGCTGCCGTCTGCGACAATCTCCAGTTGATCTTCAATCATTTCAACATGAAAATCATCCAGTATCCAATCGTTATCCTGAGACTTCCTGAGCACCGTGCTTGCCAATACCCGTTCGGTATCGGGCCAGTTTTTCCTGAACACACTTCCAATGCTTTTCGCAGACTCGGCCTCCCCCCGAATCTGAACAACCATGCTGTCAGGACCCTCGGAGAGACTATAGGAAGCTTCTCCCTCGAGGTTTATTCCAGGCAGTCGTGCGACCAAATCCACCTGATCCATGGTCATGAGCGAGTTGTTCACTCGGAGCGTTGCTTGAGCTTCAAGCTGAATCTCCTCAGGCAGTTTTGCTTTCCCGAATTGCAGCAAGCCTTCGCGGTCGAACATTCCGGTTATCATCAAACTGCCATTCAACCCCAAAGCCGAAGTTGACAACGCGCCGGTAGCGACTACCTCAGCCTGTTCAGCAATTGCCTGACTTGAACTGAAACTTACCTCTTCAAATACCAGCTCGCCGGACTCATTGCGAAAATTCGACCGCAGAGCAGCAGGAAGCAGAAACTCGAAAGCCAGGGGAACGAATGCGGCATCTTTGGTGATTTCCGCCTGGAGTGTTCCCTGCGTGCTGAGTTCACCTCTGGAGAATTCAAGCCCGCCATCCAGGGCCGCCTTTACTCCCTGTCCCTGAATCAGGGCCTCGCCCGGTACGAAAGAAATCTCATCCGGCTTTCCGGTTATGCGGCCTTTTACACTCACATTCAGGTTTCCAGCCAGCTGGGGGATGGCGGCCATGGCGGAATCGGCAACTGTCCCAACCGCTTCAAGTTCAAGATCAATATCATCCAGATCAATCGCTTGATCCGGGGCGCTGGACAAGCGTATGGCGACTCCAAACGCCGAACTTTGCAACTCCAGAGAAGAAAAAGACAATGAATCGAGTTTACCGGGAGCGGATATGTCGAATCGCAAACTGGATCGGGAAAAAATGTCCGCATCGATATGGGGTCCGTGAAGCTGGGCAATCAGCCTTGATGGATCAGTCACGGTTACATCGGCCGTCAGAAAAAAATCACCAAGCCCTCGAATATCGCCAATCTTTCCTTCAGCGTAAATTGTGTTCGCCTTATCCAGAACAAAGCCTTTGATCGCTACATTGCTGGAATTGTCCTCAAGCAATGACCGAATGTCAGCAAGCGCTCCCGAGAGGTTAATGCTCACGCCATTGACATTGCCTTTATAGACAATCACTGTCGACTCTGGATCAAATGCCCGAATCTCAAACAGATCGGCTGTGAATACTGACTCCGTGGAGTCATTGATCAAGGTTATGGCGCCATCAATGATTTTCAGAGACTGAAAATACTTTGCCAGCCAGTTTCCAATCCCTCCAGAGGCGGCTTCGGCAGAGTCACTACTGGCATTCGAACTCGTGATTTCTTCGCCAGTCAGGCTCTTCCACAGAGCTTCAAATGAAATCTTCAATCGGGCCTGCGCAAGCTCCAGCTTGGCAGGCGAGTCGCCAAAATTAATTTCGCGAATGGAGAGACCATCAATGCGTATGTCCGGCCCCCAATCCCAGCCTATGATGACATTGTCGAAAGAAGACTCGCCACCGGTAGCTGAATTGATATAATTAACGATCGGCAGCTTCGGAATCCAGAGATTGACTGCAGCCACCAGAGTGGCACACAGCCCGATTACTGCAGCCAGAGCGATGAAGATGCCTTTAAGTGTGAGGGATCGTTTCAATGAGAGTGTGCTCAGTTTTGCATTGTAAAACGGAAGTCAAGATGCCTGGGCAGTCATTAAGTCACCGTTAGTCTCAACTATAACCCATCATAGGTTCGTTTCGTGCCACATCTTGCTCTCAATCCTGCGGTGCCGGACCCTGCTCGGCCCGTTTCAGTCAACCAGAAAAAACTCCTCAAGCGGCTCCGCAGGAGTACCGGACAGGCCATCGCAGACTTCAACATGATCGCAGACAAGGATCGCGTGATGGTCTGCATGTCTGGCGGCAAGGATTCATACACGCTTCTCGACATGCTCATGCGGCTAAGGGCTTCGGCGCCGATCGATTTTGAGATCATTGCCGTCAACCTGGATCAAAAGCAGCCCGGCTATCCAGAGCATGTTCTTCCGGAGTATCTCGAGTCACTTGACCTGTCATTCGAGATTATCGAACAGGACACCTACAGCATCGTTGCGGATTTGATACCGGAAGGAAAAACCATGTGCAGTTTATGCTCGCGACTGAGGAGAGGCGTTCTGTACAGGCATGCAACAGAGCGCGGAATCACCAAAATCGCGCTCGGCCATCATCGGGAAGATATCATGGAAACCCTATTCCTGAACATGTTCAATCAGGGATCAATCAAGGCCATGCCGCCTAAATTGAAAAGTGATGACGGCAACCATATCGTAATCCGTCCACTCGCCTACTGTGCGGAGGAGGACATTCAAAAATATGCCCGATGGAAAAACTTTCCGATCATTCCCTGTAACCTGTGCGGTTCGCAAGACAACCTGCAGCGCAAGCAAATCAAGGCGATGCTCAAGGAATGGGAAAGTCATCCGGGCCGCATCGAGAATATTTTCCGCAGTATTTTTCATGTTGTTCCATCACATCTTGCGGACCGAGAATTATTTGATTTTGACCGGATTGGTGCATCGTCAGAGAGCTGGACGCCTGACTCGATCCGTCCGGATCGTCAATCCTGAGCTCCCGAACCTTGCCGGCCAGAGTCGTTTATTCTGTTTGCGACCGATTCAGCAATTCCCGTTGCTCTTCAGCGATCAGGCGCAACTCGCCCTCAGAGGATGCGGCATGCGGGTTGCGTTGAATACGCGCCATTGCCGCAATATTGGTTTGCAGCGCCTCCTTGATCAAGTCAACCTGGGATTGAAGCGCATCATTTTCCGTTCTCAGTGATTCATTTTGATCCTGCAATTCCTGAACCTGCGAAGAGATTTTCGCAAAATCTATATCCATCTGGCCATAGTATGCACCAGCGACAAACGCGGCAGTTGCAATGACGAAGAATGCGATAATTCTAGCCATCGTTCAGGGAACAAGTGCCAGGTTATCCAGTCCGGCTGTCTCATTACAGCCGATCATGACATTCATGTTCTGTATCGCCTGGCCGGCCGCACCTTTAACCAGGTTGTCTTCAACAGCAAGTATTGTAATGACTCTTCCATCCTGCGGGCGGTGCAGCGCCATGCGACAGCTGTTCGATCCCCTGACGCTACGAACGTCCGGATGGCTTCGGGCTGGCATGACCCTGACAAACGGTTCAGCAGCATAGCGCTTGGCATAGACTTCAGTTAGATCCTCAATAGAGGTGCTTTGGCTGGCATCATTCAGTTTGGCATAAAGGGTAGCATGAATACCTCGATTCATGGGAATCAAGTGCGGGGTAAACACCATGTCCACCTTGTCGGGAGTAGCCAAAGCCAGGCCTTGCAGAATCTCAGGGAGGTGGCGATGTCCCGAAACCCCATAGGCACGCAACGAGTCGCTTGTCTCGGAAAACAATAGAGCTAGGTCGGCTTTCCGTCCGGCACCTGAAACACCAGACTTGACGTCGGCTATCAGCGAATCAGCTTCAACATGACTGCCCTCCAGAAGCGGCAGAAAACCAAGCTGCACCACGGTTGGATAACAGCCGGGATTCGCGACCAAATTTGCCGTAGGCAATTGATCACGATTGATTTCAGTCAATCCATACACTGCCTGATCCAGCAATTCGGGACAGGCATGGGTCATGCCGTACCAATGTTCCCAAACCTTCGCATCGCGCAATCTGAAATCAGCAGACAGGTCGATAAGGCGCACCCCCATGTCAAGCAGTCGGGGAGCAAAATTCATGGCGACACCATTGGGTGCAGCACAGAATACGATATCGCAATGCTCGAGGTCGGCTATCTCCGGCATCTTGAATTTCAAGTCATAGTGCCCCTCCAGTGAAGGGAACAAGTCGCAAACAGAGTGTCCGGCTTGCTCTCTGGACGTAATATCAGTGACTTCGACTTCGGAATGGCTGGCCAGCAATCTGAGCAGTTCGAGGCCAGTGTATCCCGTGCCGCCAATGATGCCTACCTGAATCATGATATGCGTTGATTGCCCGTAAACTGGAACCTGGATTCAAAACAATGGTCGATTGTATCAGACATCAAAAACCGTTCAGGAAACACTCGCCACGAGGGATTAGCACGGGCTTTGCGTTGTCCGGGAAAGAGAACTGGAGGCTGAGCCCGGAATCGAACCGAGGTAGACGGCTTTGCAGGCCGCAGCATGACCACTCTGCCACTCAGCCAGACTGACGCTGGAATTCACATCAACATGATTTGATTTTAACCCAGAACACTTCAAGGATATCCAGGGAATCATCGGCCATGACTCCCTGTCTTGATTTGATGGCGTACTGGAGCGGGAAACGAGACTCGAACTCGCGACCCCAACCTTGGCAAGGTTGTGCTCTACCAACTGAGCTATTCCCGCTTGCGTCGCAAAATTGAAGTCCTGATTCTAACCCAATCATTATGGCTGTCAATAGTTGGCGTGAGCGATATTGGCGTAAGTGAAGTTTTCTGCATTGGAGCAAAAGCCCGTCAATCAGAAATAACCAAGACCAGATCCAGAATAATGCCGAGATCAAAATCCATGAAGCTCTCTCACAAGGGATTTCACGTCTCTGGCAACGGTACCAGGTGCCAAAACCTGTTCAACGGCTGTGTTGGACGTACCGCAATGAACAACCACAGATTGGGTCTGATATCCATCTATGGATTTGGTTAAGCGGTTCAGGGATTGAGCCATGGATGGAACCAGTGTTTTTGTTGCCTTCGCCTCTACCAGCAATAACTTGCCCGCGCCATGCGGTATTACAAAATCCACTTCCAGTCCCTGCTTGTCACGGAAATAATAAAGTTCAATTCGTCTATAGTTGCTGGCCTGGCATTTTACCATTTCGGAGGCCACGAACCCTTCAAATAATGTACCGTAGAATGGGGATTTAAGCATTGCCTCCATGCTGTCGACACCCAGCAGATAACACACCAACCCGGAATCGGTAAAATACAATTTCGGAGACTTGACCAGGCGTTTACCGAAATTTTCAAAATACGGTGGTACGACGATGATCTGACCGGTTATTTCCAGGATATTGAGCCATGAGGAAATTGTGGGCACCGATACGCCCAGGGGAGCTGCCAGATCAGTCTTGTTCAGCATGTTTCCATGACGGGATGCCAATAGTCCCATGAAACGCCGGAACACGCTCAGGTCCTTGATGGCAACAATGCTTCGCACATCGCGCTCAAGATAGGTCTGTATATAGGACTGAAACCAGATATCGGCAATTGCCGACTTTTTGACAACCTCGGGAAAACCTCCTCGCAAAAGACTGACTTTATCGGTCTCAAGCACCGAAAGGGGATATAGCTGCATAACGGCTAATCGCCCGGCCATGGATTCAGTGACCCCCTGCATGAGTGGTGCTTCCTGGGAACCCGTCAATAACCATTGCCCTGCAATTTCAGGATTGGCATCAATACGCGTGCGAATATATCTGAACAGCTCCGGTATGTTTTGTATTTCATCAAGAATGACAGGAGTATGCAGGCTGTCAAGAAACCCTCTGGGATCCCTGCCCACTCGATAAATGACATCAGGATCTTCGAGCAATACATAATGTGCTTCCGGAAAGACATGCTTCAGCAAGGTAGTTTTTCCACACCGCCTGACCCCTGTCAACAAGATGGCAGGAAAATGCCGAGCGGCATTCTGCAGTTTTGCCGTTATGTTTCGCGGAATATAATTCATTTGACTATTCTAAAGCAACACTTGAAATATTCCAACATGTTGCGCCGGTTCACTACGTCATAGCGGAATAGGCCACCCCACCAGGCTGGGTTAGCCCGACCTTCGCAACTCGTCTGAAAAATTGATAAATTTCGATTAATTTTGGCGCAAATCCGTCTATAAGTCATTGATTTTTCCTTCTCGGGGGCCTGAAAACCGGTTGTGCTGCCGACTTTTGACTTGAAAACGGGGTGCACAAAGGCGAAGACTTGGCGATGTACATTCGAGAAAAAAGTCGCTGCAAGGACGGAGTTCACTGCCGTTGTTTCAGTATTGTGGAATCGATTCGGCTGTCTCCAGCCCGTACCGTACAGCGTCAGGTTCTGTATCCCGGCGAGATCAACAACAGCCAGAAGGCGGCTTGGACTCGAGCCATTGAGGTGATCACGGGGGAAGCAGAGTCACGGCAGGCGGCTCTGTTTCCGGATGACCGGGAAGCACCGGAGCTGTCCTTTGAGAGTATCCAGACTTGTGTGGATGCGATGGAGCTGCATCGTCCACGCCAATGGGGGGCCTGCTGGCTGGCACTGACGATATGGAAGCATCCGGGTCTGGACGGGTTCCAGAAGGAAC
Source organism: Gammaproteobacteria bacterium (assembly GCA_026709505.1). Classification (GTDB taxonomy): domain Bacteria; phylum Pseudomonadota; class Gammaproteobacteria; order Arenicellales; family Poriferihabitantaceae; genus Poriferihabitans. The sequence goes on from JAPOSW010000081.1 coordinate 33,201, forward strand.
GGTTGCCGGCGAGTCGTCAGGGCACCTGCTGGCTGGATGTTCTGAAGGTACAGGCCTGCTGTCGCCTGATTGATCCGGGCAGTGAGTGTCGACTGTATCGGCGCTGGCATGAGAACAGTGCGATGGGGGGTCTACTGGGTCTGGACCCAGTGATTCCGAAGGATGCCTTTTGCCGGGTACTGGACCGTCCGGAGCCGCACCGTCGTGGCTTTTTTGCATTTTTGAAGGAGCGCTGGGGCACCTTGTCTGGCGCCCGCCATGAGGTCTTTCCATACGATCTGACGAGTCCCTGTTTCGAGAGTGATGCACCGTTTGCTGGCAAGCACCAGTCTGGCTACAGTCGGGACAAACGTCCGGGCTGTGCGCAGGTGGTGATTGCCCTCATTGTGACGCCAGATGGCTTTCCTGTGGCTTGTGAGGTTCTGCCGGGAAACGCCTCGGACAAGGCCCCATTGCTGGATTTCATGCGCAGGATTGAGGCGCAGCATGGCCGTTCGGAGCGGGTCTGGGTGATGGACCGTGGAATCCCGACCGAAGAAACCCTGGAAGCCATGCGTGCTGATCCGTCGG
>JAPOSW010000096.1 GCA_026709505.1 Gammaproteobacteria bacterium
CTTAAAAATGGCAGCACATCCCTGTGCTGCACGGTCACCTCTAATTAATAGAGGCGACCTTATGTTCAGTACCCTGCTGATGCGGACGACATATACGCCTCATGTTGGTCTGCATGAGCCTGCATAAACCTTGTATCCAATTCACATAAATGATAGTCTTCTCACGAACAAAATGTCATTGAGACTGTCAGTGGAACCATTGACAGTCATGGGTATCGATTGGGTTGCGTGGATGCTGATAAGGAAGTCCCTATCGTTACGAACTCCGCGTGTTCAACGGGGTTTCGGTTGGTCCTTTTAAGACCTTGTTTTTTAGCGATATAAGGCCGCTTCTAGAAATTAGAGGCGGCCGTGCAGCATAAGGATATGCTGCCATTTTCAAGCACGTAAGTGCTTGAAAATGAAAGAAACGGAAAATCTCCCATTTTTTGGGCGTTTTTCCGTTTCCGTCTCTAAAAATGCCACGGAGGGCATTTTTGGAGGTTACCATAATGGAGGATAGAATGAATACAGAGTACCCACTAAAAGTAGCGACTGTACGGGACCTGGTTGCTGAATGGCTTCAACCTCGGTTGGTTGCCGTCGAATTGGGGTTGCCGGAATGGGATGACCGGTTGAGTCGCTGGCGCGTGCCGCTTATATCAGAGCATAATGGAAGCGAACCTATAGGTGAAGTTCGGGTTCGTTCAACCGGAGAAATTGCCGAAACGACCGACCTGGATCTATCTGCGCAACGGGCACGGCTGCTCAAGACAGAGAAAAAGAAGCGGCTATCACGGGGCGAAGAAATCTCTTTCCCGCCCATCCCTTCAAAAATCATCCTGGGTGACGTGCGTAGCGTCCTGGAGGATTTCCCCCCGAATACTGCTCAGCTGGTATTTACCTCGCCGCCCTATTTTAATGCCAAACCAGAGGCGCATGAGAGTCTGGATTACAACGATTACCTTGTATTTCTCGGGGAAGTTTTCAAAAAATGCCACGCAGTCCTGTCAGAAGGCAGGTTCCTGGTGGTGAACACCAGTCCTGTGCTTATGCGACGGGCTTCGCGATCATCTTCGAGCAAACGGCTGCCTATCCCTTACGACTTACATCCGATACTACGGGACATCGGCTTTGATTTTATCGATGACATCATCTGGGAGAAGCCGGAGGGAGCAGGATGGAACCTGGGAAGGGGGCGCCGCTTTGCGGCTGACCGCCAACCTCTCCAGTATAAGGCCGTCAGTGTTACCGAAAATGTAATGGTGTACAGAAAAAGGACTGACAAGCTGATTGATTGGAATATAAGAAATCATCCCGTTCCGGAGGCGGTCAGGTCGTCAAGGATTGAAGATGGCTATGAACGCACCAACGTCTGGAGAATTCACCCGGCGTCTCACAAACGGCACCCGGCAGTATTCCCTGATGCCTTGGCAGAACGGGTTGTCCGGTATTACTCATTCAAAGACGACCTGGTGTTGGACCCATTTGCGGGAACGGGCACCACAGGCCGGGTAGCGGGAAGGCTGGGCCGCCGTTTCCTGATGGTCGAGAACGCTCCAAAATATTTTGAGATTCAGACCAATGATCCCTCGCTTATGGAACATCAACCGGATGTTTATGATTTTCAATACGACGGTGTGTTGCCCTGATGAATACGGGATTGCCGGAGGACCACATCCGAGTATTGGATCCCTTCTCTGCGGAGGGAATCAGGGAGGCAGTCGCAAGAATTCTTGAGGGACATAATTACCGCCTGTTTTTCGAGGATGTCACCAAACGACGGTTGATAGCCACCTACAGAAATTTGGCCGAATACAGGATGGAAGATGAAGCAGACGATGAAAAGTGGAAAGAAGCCATCAGAAATGAACTTGCAAAGGACGGAAACAAGCACCCGGATAAAAACCTGAAGTACTGGTTATTGGGTTTGACAAAAAAGACCGCCCAGAATCTCGGCATCGAAAAAAGTGACTACCCAGCCTTGTTCAGCAGAATGATAAAGGAGATTGAATCGCAAAGTTCACAGATTGGTATCAGGGATACTGCCTTACTGATTTGGGCCGGCGCAGCGACGCTGACCGTAAGGGGGTCACAAAAAGCGAAAATCGGGAAGATGCTCGAAAAAGGCGTCGTCAGAGCAGCATTAACCATTATCGGGTTGGACGAAGCCAAGGGTGATTTCTTTCTGAATTTAAGGCCCGACGAAGAGGTAGACCGGGAAACGGATGCAGAAGTAAGAACCAACCGGGGCACCGTTCGGATAGATATTGGCATGATCGGAGAAGGAAACCCCGAAGTGATTGACGATAAAATATCCAGGGTTGGACGCAATGGCGTCGTTCTCTTCGATAAACTGTCCCCGAACAGCAATGCCTGGGCGAATGGCGAACGGCAGCAAGTAAAAATGATTCAAATGCGCAATTCAAATCCGGTGGAGGAACTGAGAGCCCATTTAAGCAGACTTGGAGTCGAAGTGACAGATGAAATTCCTCATAAAGAAGTGGCTGACAGGGTGCTAGCGATGGATTCGGGCCTGTTTGATTTTAAGAGATGAAGAAAACATGGCTAGCGAATACGAAAAAGCTATAAGCGTTAAAGAAGCTATAGATGCCATAAACAATCGGGATTACTTGCTCCCGGCAATTCAACGCAAGTTTGTATGGAGCACTTACCAAATTTGTGAGTTATTTGATTCCATCATGCGTGGCTATCCCATTAGTACATTTATGATATGGGAGATCACAGATAAAAAAATCAAAAATGAGTACAAATTTTATGAGTTCATTAAATCATATTGCCAAAGATTTAACGAAGAAAATTCGCACATACAAACTAATGCAGGCTTCAAGAATTTTAGTGCAATAATCGATGGACAGCAGAGGTTAACATCTTTGTATATCGGCTTGAATAGTACATACGCTTATAAACAGCCCCGCGTATGGTGGCCTAGTGCCCGAAATGATAAGGATTTACCTCCAAGGAAGTTATACCTAGATCTGTTGAAACCAGTTGGATCCGGGGACGATGAGTCGCTGATGTATTACAACTTTAGATTTTTGACGGATGAGCAATACAAAGAGGCTGTAAAATCAAGGCAACATTCCCACCACCACTGGTTTTGCCTGCATGAAATTCTGAGGATGCCACAAATTGATGATGCAGATGATGTGCTTTTAGAAATTGTGCAACCAGAACTCAACAAGCGCGGTTTGAGTGAAAATAAGTTTGGACGGAGCTCCTGGCATTCTTTAGCGACCCAAAGCACTGGAATTCTGCTGCAAATCTCCACTTACTAAATGATTCGCAGAACCGCTCCAAGAATAACCGTTCTCTTGAGGAGTGGTTGGAAGACCCTGCTGTTAACCTGTCTCCAAAAGAGCTATTAGTGGGCGAAATTAGTCTGGATTTGAAATCTTTTAGTGAGTTTTATTCGACTCGAAGAGAGGCACTAAAAAGAAGGTTGGTGAATCGTGTATACATGACCAATTCATTATCTGAGGGAGTTCGATCGGATTCAGATGAGGAGGTTATAGAAGATATAACCAGATGAATACACACCATCAAACAGGAAAACGTGGGTTGAAAATCGGAGGATCGTGCGTATATCGGCGAGTATCCTCAAGAACAGCAGAGTTGTCTTCAATTCAATTGATGCGGGGACTTACGCTGGAGATTCAACCTACAAGAAACGAACAGGACTACGATCAGTCCCTTGCAGCAATTGAAGAGCTTTGGGGCACCGAAGAAGGAACAAAAGTGGGTGACAAACTGGATGTCCTGCTGGTACTCGTTGGAGATTATGAAGACAAGCACCACCGCCTGACTCCATGGTGCGTATTCTGGCAAATGTAAATACTGATTCCGGTTGAACGTGGACGGGACGGAGGTGGACGCCAATGTCAGCAAGCGGCGCATTCGCTATGACCGGGCAATATAGTTGGCTATCTCCTGCAGTTGTAACTTCATCCGATCAGATATTTGCCCTTTTCCCAGTAATCCTGCCATTCTTGCCAGGGAGCCGGAGAATTGATGTTTGCAGCAACCCAGTTTACTGAAAAACCAAGACTGTCCGAATGCGCCTTGAGCTTTGAGATGGCCCGCCCGCGTATCTCAATTCCTCTGTTATTCGTCCCTGTGGCGGATGAAAGATACTTCTCTCTGCCCATGTCATCTAATACCGACTTTTGAGCAGAAAGCGGTATGTAAAATACGCTGTCTTTGTTTGCTCCCCAGAATATATTGATCAGTAGAATATCGTGCTCAGGCCTATATCCCTCGTTAATTTCATGCTCAACTTGTTCGGTATCCACCGTCCAAAGTATTTTGACCCCACCTTCGCCAGTTCGAGTCTTAATCGACAACTCCTGACCACACAGAATCACATCATAGCTACGCTCGTTGCCTCGCTCTGGAGTGCTTACTGCGTCCTCTCCAAACTCCGCAACAAAGAAGCCTATGATGACATGTTCTCGGAGAATGCCTACTGCCGGATTTCCTTTTGGCATTCGTTGCCGAACCATATCGAATGCTGTAGGAAGCCCCATAGCGAACCTGTTCCGTTTTTCCCTTATCTGAAAAAGATCACACAAGCAGGAGTTCATCTTGAGCCAATCTGGTTTCAGCGATTTTTACATATTCTGGTGAGGAATCATATCCAACATAACGCCTGCCGGATTTAACAGCTGCGACAGCTGTTGTTCCTGAGCCCATGAATGGATCAAGCACAATATCGTCAGCGTAAGTGTAAAGCTGTATTAGTCTTCTGGGCAGTTCTAACGGAAATGGTGCAGGATGATTGACGCGCCTCGCTGATTCGGATGGAAATGTCCAGATGCTCTTTGTGAACTCAAGAAATTCATCATTCGATATTGTGGAGGTCTTATTTTTTGAAGGGCGATTATATTTGCCTTTTGAGAAAACAAGTATGTACTCGTGTATATCCCTTAAGACTGGATTTGATGCTGATTTCCAACTGCCCCATGCACATGAAGTTCCGGCGCTGGCAGATTTGTCCCAGATAATTTCCCCACGCATCAAATACCCAATCTCATGCATCTGCTGGGAAACCATGGAATTAAGCGGAACATAAGGCTTGCGGCCAAGATTTGCAATGTTTACACACGCCCTGCCGCCAGGAGTCAACACACGATAAACTTCCGACCACACAGATGCCAGAAGTTTTGAAAACTCATCTTCTGTCAGATCATCGTCATATTCTTTACCAACATTGTAAGGCGGAGAAGTCACCATTAAATGCACAGAATTGTCCGGCAGTTCGCTCATATCTGTGCTTGAATGGTTATAAATGCGATTTATGATATTTTCGTCGCAACCGTTTTCAATTTCCTCATCAACGCTAACATCCTGCCGATTTTGGCAGTACATTTTGCGCTTGTCGAATCCACTTG
>JAPOSW010000112.1 GCA_026709505.1 Gammaproteobacteria bacterium
TACGCCTTCATGGACAGACAGGGGGAAGTGTTGCACTTCGGAGTGGAACTGGGGAGCCTTAGATGAAAAGGGCAATGATGGAAAACAAGCAATTGTGTTTCACCCTCTGGGGTGCAGGACGTGGAGTATCCATTTGAATCAGAACCCCGAATGAAAAAGATCACTGGATAGGCCCTGGTCGATCCGCCACATTCTCGCCAATCAAATACTTTTCAAAGCATATCTCGAATCGTTCGATCGATTTCTTAATCATAATCTATCCTGACTGGAACCATCTCGGAGATTTGCCATCAGTCAAGAAAAACCGCATGAAAATTCGCTGTATGGCTCACAACGTCACGCTACCTGAGAGTGGTTATGCAAATCGCTTGCTAAGACACTGGCGTGAATATAAGAACTTAGTTGAGAGGTTTTCGTCGTCATGCTTCTTTGTTTCTTCTTGTACATGGACCCGAAGGGGATTCAGAAGTCGCTATGGAAGGGTGAATCTTCGGAAGATATAGTTGATTATAGTCAGGCGGAAAACATTATCGAAAGTTACATAGAACCAGCGATGTTTGGTGTCAGTCTTGCTGATCGTTTGTCCATTCGCAAGGACTTGCTAGAGCGCTCTAGCCAGAGGCCGGAGCCAAGATCGGAGAGCAACGATTTAATGGAAATATGTTGCATAGCTGGGTGAAACACAATGCCGCCAGCTTGATTGTTGAACACGGGAACGACATGCAATGATCAGGTTTTACTGCGATGGCTAATGGAAGGAATCTTAATTGTGTATGGTTGAACCAGACGGCTGACGGCTATCCCTTTTTGAGACATGCAGAAACGCAAGCATCAAGACAAGGACAAAAATTTAACCGAGTTTTGGAAATCAGGTTTTACTCACACTATTTTGGAGAACGGACAATGAAAAGAATTTTACTGATTGCAATAGTCGCCTCTGTATTGGCCGGATGTTCCGATGATGCAAAAATGGCATCACGGAATTTAAGCAAGGCTGCCGACAATTTTGAGGTCATGCGCCGGGTAGTATTCATGAATGGAATAACCGATAACTACATGTTGGAGATAGTTGGTTTGTGTTCAATCGAGGACCAGAGGCATCAACTTGAAGTTACATGCAAGAACGGCGAGCAGTACGTCAAGCACTTTCTGGGTCTGAGCGATAATGTGACCTATTTCACCGAGCAACTGACCGCGATCAACGTTTCGGCAAATCATTATCGAGTTACTTTCAAGCCACAAGCGATTATTCCTGATTTTGATTTACGGGGCAGTTTTGAAGATCTGACGACGAACAGTTCAGAAATCAATAGTCAAGGGTAGGCAAGGTGTGATATATCCAATTCAATCCCGGTCCGCAGATGAATAATGATTGCAAACATTGCACGTGAAAGATCCTGAATTAGTTGATGTTTCCTTATGCATTGGTCAAAATTTGGAATATGACAATAATTGACAGAGCGATGGTGTCAGGATGAACATTGGCCGTGTGGAAAATGGCAATATTTCAATGGCAGAAGTGCGTCTGATGGTCAGCATACCTATGGATGCACAATCAAATCTTGCGGCTTGGCTCGACTTGTTTGGGTTAGGAGATTTTGCTAATTAGTGCTTGCCAGAAAAGTGTGGTTAGGTATTAATTATTCAACATATACAATAAAATATAAATCACGTCATGCTCAACGTTGGCAGTGAAGATTTTCGGGATGTGGCAGATTTTCAGTCATAAGCCCAGAAAAACACTTGCCGGACCCTGTTCAGGTAAAATCTTCATGTCGAACATGAATAACTATAGCATTTGTTATCAATGCATCATACTGATATTTCGAGCTTTCTGGCAGGCACTAGCTACTCGAATGTGACCAGTGTGACGGATTCTTTGTTATTGGATGATGCGGACAAAGCTTATGTGGATACAAGGTCCCTGAAAGAGTATAGTATATTAGAGAGAAGCAACAGTTAAGCTTGATGAAATTGTGGAAGCATGTGCAGTCACTTCATTGGTTATGGATAGAGCAAATACTATCCAACCGGGAGTATGGTCGCACTCTTCCTAGCGGACAGAAGATACAGGTCAAATCGGACAAGTTCGGGGCACATTCTGGTTCTGGCGCATATCTTGATCTTTCAGAAAAAGTACTGAAAAGTAATGGTGCCGCCGATTTGCTTTTCGTTGTTTTTGCGTATTGTGAAACGAGAGAGGTTAGAGATCATGTCGGTCCTGTTTCCACATGTGGGAAGCTATCAAAGAAGCAAAAATTTAGGGGCTTATAAAGAATGGTTGACAACAATTACTGGGTCAGCCAGGCAACGCCAGTCCAGTCACTGAATTGGCAGAAAACCGCAGTAGAAACACCTCTTCCAGGTCAAGTCACCTCACCATCACTCGATCATCGCATGCAGTTTCCCGGATATCGCGAATACAAGGTGGGAAATGATGCCGTGAATTGCCTGTCAACCATTCTTTATAAGCCCCAAAATTTACTATCGATAAAAATAGACTTCGAGTTGCAGAAAGTGGCTCATACAGGACATGAATTAACATGGCTGATTGTAACATCCAGAACTGGAAGGATTTCTGCAAGGGCGATTTCGATGTCTTGAGTAAACCAACTCTAAATGTGTTGACATAGAATGAGGTAGCCGTGAGCTGTCGGATAGAACTTGAAAAAAGGTTTAGTGGGAGGTTAAGCGTTGACCCAAAACTTGGCCGGCAAATCGTATCGTATCAGGGCAACAAGGGTCTTCCTGGTTTGCGGTGGATGAAGTACAAGGAGGGTTTCTCAAAAGCTTTGGTCGAGAGGTTTGTCAAGGAAAAGTCCCCCAGTGACTTGCTCGACCCATTCAGCGGTCTCGGCACTGCTCCCTTGGTTGCATCGGGACAGGGGGTGAATGCCACAGGCATTGAGATTATGCCAGTTGGAGTGTTGGCGGCAATGGGGATAGCCCATGCTGCCAATGGCCTCGACAAGGAAGAATTCCATGCTGTAGGCGGAGATCTGCTGCATCGGGTGTCTTGCCGAAAGAAAGCAGGGTCATCGTATCGGTTTCCCCATGTCGGTATTACTGATAAAGCATTCCCGGAGAAAACCGAAGAGCACATCGCCAAGGCCAGGGAGTTTATTGATCAAGTAGATGATTCGCCCATGCGTGATATGCTGAATCTCGCCTGCATGTCAATTCTTGAGTCCGTCAGTTTCACAAGAAAGGATGGGCAGTATCTACGTTGGGATTATCGTAGCGGTCGGCCTTTGCGTTCTCATGTTGATCTCGGAGAGATACAGGATTTTGAGGGCGCATTGGAAAATCGGCTTCGGGAAATGGAGGATGACATTGACGAGGTGAAGGATGCATTCGGGAACAGGTATCCACGGTTGCTGAACGGTTCCTGCCTTGAATTATTACGTGCATTGCCGGATGTGAGTATTGACTTGATTGTTACTTCGCCTCCATATGCCAACCGGTATGATTACACTAGAACCTATGCTCTTGAGCTTGCATGGCTTGGCCTGGACAAGGCGGGGTTTTCAGACCTTCGACAGAAAATGCTTACTGCTACCGTGGAGAACAAATCCAAACTCGAATGGCTTGATTCACTCTACGAGGATGGCCTTGACAGTGCGAAAGCCATGTATGACGCGCAGGGAACCTTGAATGAAATCGTTGGCATATTGAATGACAACCGCGAAAATCTGAGCAATAAGAATATCATTCGCCTCATTCAAGGATATTTTTTCGAAATGGCAGTAGTCGTTTCGGAAATGGGGCGAATTCTCCGGCCGGGTGGTGGGGTAATCATGGTGAATGACAACGTTCAATATCATGGAGAAGAAATTCCTGTCGATTTCATCCTGTCCGACTTTGCCGAGAAGTCCGGCATGGCCTGCAAGAACATCTGGGCCTTGCCGAGAGGAAAGGGGAACTCAAGTCAGCAGATGGCCATATACGGTCGCCGTGAGATTCGAAAGTGTGTTTATGAGTGGGAGAAGGAATGACTCAGCAGGATGAGGCGATTTTACGCTCCCGTATCCTTTCGGAGCGCATCAAGCAGAGAACCGATATAAGTCATCGGAATACCATTGAAAACTTCAATGGCAACCTGTCTTTTGAGCAGTTTGAGGATTTGGGAATCAGTTCCGGGGCATTGAATTATGTTGCCGACGTGGGTATCGGCTTGAAACGTGTCTTTGCCCATCCTGACCTGCTTCACAGTCATCCGGAAGTTTCCCAGTACTATCGGGGGATTGCCCTGTTGCCTCAGAAACAGGTTCAATCACTGGCTTGCAACGTGAGCAAATGGGAAGACAGATCGTACAAGCGTCAACCGACTCTTGAAAAATGCAGGGAAGTAGCGAAACTCTACAATGCGGTTATCTCATCCGTGATTGAGGGAACATCGAACTGGACTCTGGAAAATGGCTACAGAAACATCCTGGCAACCATGGGAATCAGTTTGGATGGATTCATGAGGAACAAGATAGGACAGGATGCTGAGAGCCTGATAAAGACAAGGATTGCCAGTTGGCTGGCTGAAAAAGGATTGACCGAGAAACCTGCGTATGGTTCCGTTGATATAGAGCGGGATCCAACAGCTTTCACCTTGCCGTCCGGCACAATCATGCGGTTTTCATCCGAACCCGATATTGAAATAACCCGGGGCGGACGGACAATAGCCACCATTGAGATCAAGGGCGGCACGGATCCGGCCGGTGCTCTGGAAAGGTTGGGTGCAATGCAGAAAAGTTTTGAGGAAACTCCCCGAGGTTGTCAGAACTTTCTTGTTGCGGGGGTGATCACGTCTGAAATGCGTTCACGTCTGGACAATCTTGGAAACGTCAAGGCTTACCAGCTAGATGACCTGTCTTGCGATGGGAAGCCATGGAACGATTTCATGCAGGAAGTGTTTCACTACACCGTGAGAATCATATAGATAGATTTTTGGAAGAGTAACCATGAAGCGCAGAGGATAACTCGACCCGAAGGTAGACTTGGCAGGAGTGCCGGCTTAGGCACTGAAACAGGATCGGCAATCAGTATACTGGTAGGGCATCGGCTTTCTACTCTGGCAGGTTTGGTGTTGGTACTTTTATGCTTGCAAAAATCTGGCTTCTGCTCTTAACCTTAAGCCTTTCATATGCACAAAGTTGACTTCGGTTGTTTCCTTCAGGACGAAATACCGGCACGCCGGCACGACAGGCATTTATTCATAGGCAATTTCGGAGTCAAAGCTTCCGGATGAAAGGCTTGAAAACTGCAGGACTCGATTGCCAATCCTGGATTACCTGTTTTCCAGACGAGTCCGGTAATTGTCCGTTATCGACACCCCAGAGAATCACGCAGAGCCTGGTTTTGAGTTTCGTCAGTGAACA
>JAPOSW010000106.1 GCA_026709505.1 Gammaproteobacteria bacterium
GCCGTCCGGCCAGCGCAGCCGGAACAGTGCGTCATGGCACTTGTCCTCGTCTCCGTAATGTTCGAGAAATTCGTTGAGACTGAGGCCTTTCTGGAACTGGACAGGATTGCGCTTCATGGATATACTCCTTTTTAATCAAGTGGTTGCATCTGTCACATTGTAGCACAAAACCTGCTTATGATTAGTGGTAATTAGGTCAGATTTTGCCATTAAGCACAGCAAAAACCGTTCCCCTCGCTTAACCGAGCGAGATTTGGAGAAGGATGAGAGGTTGCGGGCGAATCGACGTGCCTGCAGACAGTTCGATGCATTGGACATGCTCGGTGAATACTCGCTTCGCACTATGTCTATGGGGAGAGCGTTTGCAAAATCGGATTGCATGCGGGTCTTGAAGATTGGACCAAATTCCCTTCATCAATCCTTTCAGGCTGTTGCTTCCGTTCTCGGGGCCTGTATGGAACCTGCGCAAATTCATTCCAGCAGATCTCGAATAATACACATTCCAGGCCGGCTGGGTGATGGAAATCTTGCGACAGGCCGTGTCATATCAATTTTGAAGAGTCCTGCTTGCAGATGGCTTTTCAAGTGCTATCATTGATACAGTTCACAGAACCTTGGATGAAATGAGCGAATCCGAACAATTCACCAAATCGCCAGAGAATAGCCTTGAACTTGCGATCGGCCGGCAGATCAGGGATTTCAGAATCCGGGAGGAAATTACGGTTGCCGACCTGGCTCGTCAGGCAGGGTTGTCTGTCAGCATGCTCTCCAAAGTTGAAAACGGCTTGACTTCTCCTTCCCTGGCAACCTTGAATGCGTTGTCGAAAGCCCTGAATGTACCGGTGACCTCTTTCTTCAGAATGTACGAGGAAATCCGAGAGGCAACGGTTGTCAGATCAGGACATGGGTTGACCATTGAGCGACAGGGCACGCGAGCAGGTCATCAGTACCAGTTGCTGGGCCATCATTCAAGCGACAACTCTCCCCGGGTTGAACCCTACCTGATTACCTTGACCGAGAAGTCGGAAGTTTTTCCAATGTTCCAGCATGAAGGCATCGAATTCATATACATGCTGGAGGGAGAAGTGGTTTACCGGCATGCCAACAAGTTTTATCGATTGAAGCAGGGCGATTCTCTTTATTTTGACCCGGATTCACCGCATGGGCCTGAAGAACTTGTCACCCTTCCAATAGTGTTCCTGGCAATCATTGTCGGCCGAAAATAGGTTGGCCAGGACAGGCTGATTCCTGTTTCCCTTGAGTAAAATTAGTTGCATGGGAGTTAGTGCATGGTTTAGAATTTAGCCTTTGCTTTTTCCTGTTTACTGTTCCTGAGTGTAGGTGTTTGGTGCAATGTGCGGAATTGTCGGACTGTATACAAAAAACCCAGATCTACAGTCAAGTTTGGGCTCGCTTCTGTCTGCGATGCTCATTCAAATGGCAGACCGGGGACCGGATAGTGCGGGATTCGCCATATACCACGATCCCGTTGGCGCTGAATCAATCAAGGTGACTCTTCAGGGAAACCACGATACAGACTGGAAGCAGATTGAGCAGCAAATTGCCGAAGGCCTCGATCCTGCTGTCAAGATTTCGCCCATTGCAACACATGCTGTGGTCACTCTCTCGGTAGGTGGAGACAAGGCTATTGAGTGGATTGACAGCAGCCTGAAAACGGTTCGCATGACCGGTAATGGCAGGTCTATCGAGATTTTCAAGGAAAAAGGCCATCCTCGGGAAGTCATTGAAACCTTCAGTCTGCAGGACATGACTGGAACGCATGCCCTGGGACATACCCGCATGGCAACCGAAAGCCGAGTAACAACCGAACATTCCCATCCTTTCAGCACCGGCATGGACTTGTGCCTGGTTCATAATGGATCATTGTCGAACCACAATCGCCTGAGAGAAAAGCTTCGTGCTGACGGTATCCGGTTTCAAACTGACAATGACAGCGAGGTAGCAGCCGGATACCTGACCTGGAGATTGAAGCAGGGAGCGACGCTGAAGGAGTCGATGCAGGCCGCGCTTGCCGATCTCGATGGCTTCTATACGTTTGCTATTGGCACCAAAAATGGATTTGCCGTGCTCAGGGATCCGATTGCCTGCAAGCCGGCAGTGCTTGCAGAGACAGAGGACTGGGTTGCAATGTCTTCAGAGTATCGATCAATCGCACAATTGCCGGGCAATGAAAAGGCCAGAGTCTGGGAGCCCAATCCAGCGACAATATACAGTTGGGAGCGTGAATCATGAAATTTGATCTGGCAGGGCAGGGTGTTCGCGAGCTCAACCGGTTTTTGCACGGGCCGGACTCCCAGGGTTCTGTGGTCAAAGTTGACAATCCTTCCGGGAGCCACAATCTTGCAGTTGGAGCACTGCAGAACTGCCAGGTCACGATACATGGTCATGTCGGATATTACTGTGCAGCCATGAATCAGCATGCCGAAATTACTGTTCGCGGGAACGCTGGTCCCGGGCTGGGAGAAAACATGATGTCCGGCACCGTTCGGGTTCAGGGCAATGCCTCGCAATATTGTGGAGCAACAGCACATGGTGGATTATTGGTGGTTGAAGGCAATGCATCCTCGAGATGCGGCATTTCCCTGAAGGGTATGGATATCGTCGTTGGCGGGTCCATCGGGCATATGAGCGCCTTCATGGCCCAGACCGGCAGGCTGGTGGTTTGTGGCGATGCTGCAGAATCGATGGGGGATTCAATATACGAAGCCCGGATTTATGTTCGGGGCAAGGTTGCGGGCCTGGGGACGGACTGCATCGAAAAGGCAATGGAGGATGAGCATCTCAATGAGCTTGAAGAATTGCTGGACAGGGCAAAGCTCAATTATTCGGCAAAAGAATTCAAGCGCTACGGATCTGCGCGACGTCTCTATAATTTTGATGTCGACAATGCCAGCCTGTATTGACGGGATGAATCATGACGAACAAGATTGATCAAAGCTGGCTATTGGAGTCTGCAACGTTTTCGAGACCGGTAATTCGGGAAATTCAAAGGGCGGCCCGGGAAGGAATTTACGATATTCGCGGATTTGGTGCCAAGAGAGTGCTGCCGACTTTTGATGACCTGCTCCTGCTTGGAGCGAGCATGTCGCGCTACCCTCTCGAGGGCTATCGAGAAAAGTGTGATACCCGGGTCACGCTGGGAACCCGCTTCGCTGAAAATCCCCTGATCATTGAAACCCCAATCACCATCGCAGGCATGAGCTTCGGAGCCTTGTCGGCACAGGCCAAGGAGGGATTGGCGCGCGGGGCGACAGAAGTCGGCACCAGTACCACCACGGGTGATGGGGGAATGACCCCTGAAGAACGCGAGTATTCCAGGCTGCTGGTTTACCAGTACCTGCCTTCCCGTTATGGCATGAATCCCGATGACTTGCGAAAAGCTGATGCCATTGAGGTGGTGGTTGGTCAAGGCGCCAAGCCCGGTGGCGGTGGAATGCTCCTCGGACAAAAAATCAGCGACCGGGTTGCTGAAATGAGGGATTTGCCGAAGGGCATTGATCAGAGAAGTGCATGCAGGCATCCGGACTGGACTGGTCCGGACGATCTCGAAATAAAGATCCAGGAACTTCGGGAAATTACCGACTGGAAGGTGCCCATCTATATCAAAGTCGGAGCAACCCGAACATTTTTCGATGTGCAGCTGGCGGTCAAGGCTGGTGCAGATGTTGTGGTGGTCGATGGCATGCAGGGTGGCACAGCCGCTACGCAGGATGTATTTATCGAGCATGTTGGCATTCCGACATTGCCGGCAGTTCGAATTGCCGTTGACGCGCTCAAGGATCTTGACATGCATCGAAATGTTCAGCTTGTTGTCTCCGGCGGCATTCGTTCGGGTGCAGATGTTGCCAAAGCACTGGCACTCGGTGCCGATGCGGTGTCGATCGGCACAGCTGCGTTGATTGCAATGGGGGACAATTCTCCTGAATACGAGGAAAAGTACAATGAGCTTGGTACCAGTGCCGGATTCTACGATGACTATCAGGATGGACAGGACCCAACGGGCATATCAACCCAGAATCCTGATTTGGGCAAGCGACTCGACCCCGATATCGCTGGACGGAGAGTCGCCAACTACCTCCGGGTCATGACGCTTGAACTGCAGACACTGGCGCGTGCCGCCGGCAAGACCAATGTGCGCAACCTTGAGCGTGAGGATCTGGTTGCCCTGACCGTTGAATCATCAGCAATGGCCAGAGTACCGTTAGCCGGGACAGACTGGATTCCGGGAATTTGAAAACAATCGATAAACAGGCTCGGATAATCACATGCTGTATAGTTCGAGCACTTCCACAATATAGGTAAAACAATGAGCATCGATCTTGCAAAAGTCGCCAAGCAAAATGGCATCAAGTATTTCCTGATCAGTTTTGTGGACTTGTTCGGCGTACTCCGGTCAAAACTGGTTCCGGCAAGAGCCATTGCTGATATGCAGGCTGAGGGTGCGGGGTTTGCCGGTTTCGCAGCATGGCTTGATATGAGTCCGGCAGATGGCGATATGTTTGCAATTCCGGATCCGGACAGTCTCATTCAGCTCCCATGGAAGCCTGAAGTGGGCTGGCTGGCTGGTGACCTTTATATCGACGGTGAAGAAATCCAGGCATCGCCTCGTGTGGCGCTGAAAAACCAGATTGCCAAGGCAGCCAAGCAGGGGTACCAACTGAAAACAGGGGTGGAGTGCGAATACTTTCTGGTCAATCTGGACGGTACAGCCATTGCCGATTCCCGCGATATCCAGTCGAAGCCGTGTTACGACCAGGCGGCATTGATGCGTCGCTATGATGTGATCAGCGAAATTTGCGACAGCATGATTGAACTGGGATGGGATCCGTACCAGAATGATCATGAGGACGCAAACGGGCAGTTCGAGATGAACTGGGAGTATGACGATTGTCTGAAAACGGCCGACCGTCACGTGTTTTTCAAGTACATGGTCAAGCAGATTGCGGAGAATCATGGCTTGAGGGCAACCTTCATGCCCAAGCCATTCATCAACCTGACCGGCAACGGATGCCATGCGCATGTATCCCTCTGGAATGCCAGTGGCAAGAAAAACCTGTTTGAGGACAAGAAAGACGAAATGGGCCTCTCCACTCTTGCCTATTCATTTCTTGGCGGCATTATCCACAATGTTCAGGCGCTGTGCTCGATTTTCAACCCGACCGTCAACAGCTATAAACGGATTAATGCGCCAGCCACGCTTTCCGGGGCGTCATGGTCTCCCAATGCGGTCAGCTACGGGGGCAACAACCGTACTCACATGATTCGCATACCCGATGCTGGCAGGTTCGAGTTGCGCTTGATGGATGGAGCGACGAACCCCTATCTGCTTCAGGCCGGGATACTGGCAGCGGGCATGGATGGCATCGCCAATGAACGCAGTCCGGGCAAGCGTCTCGACATCAACATGTACGAGGAAGCGCACAAGGCGAAAGGGCTCAAGAAACTTCCGCTCAACTTGCTTGATGCCATCCGCCTGACCCAGAAAAGCCGAGAACTTCGAGCTCAAATCGGCGATGAGATTATTGATGCTTACTGCAAGCTGAAGCTGGCTGACTGGGAGGATTTCACTCGAACACTTACCGACTGGGAGCGAGACCGCACTCTTGACTGCTAGTTGCATGGATGCCGGTTTGTGTCGTGAGTCGATAGCCAGCTGTCTCTGGAATAGTTTCATTATCGGCTAATTCAGCTGTTCTGTCGTGATCAGGCTATTCCATAAACTGGTCAAATTGCATAAAATTGCAAGACAATCAATCCTGATGTTTATGGCGGTGAGAGTGGGTCTCTCTGATGACATGAGCTGTGAACCCGGTCAGGTCCGGAAGGAAGCAGCCGCAACAGTAATCATGGGTGTCAGAATCAGGCGCATTTGATCCGCCACCACTGTTTTGGTCATTCGGATGATGAGTGCAGGATTGCAATATCATGATTTCTCGATTGAAGGAGCAGATGGAAATAGTCATGCACGTAGTGATAGAACCGATTGTTCCGGCCAAATCAAGTCCTAACTAGGCTCGGGACGAGGATCGAAAGGGAATCCAAAGCGAATGAAAATGCCCGGGAGCATTCAACACCAAAACCATGACTTAGACGATTGAATTTACTCATTACCTCTTCATTCGAACCCTTCGAATCCTTGCGTTTTCCGGGCAGTAACCAAGCGTTCAGTCGATGAGTTACCAAGCCCTTGCCAGAAAGTGGCGCCCCAGGAAATTCTCTGAAGTCATCGGTCAAGAACATGTCGTTTCGGCTTTGACTCATGCACTGGCAAGCCAGAGGATCCACCATGGCTTCTTGTTCACGGGCACTCGGGGAGTTGGGAAGACCACGCTTGCCCGCATATTTTCCAAGGCACTGAACTGTGAAACGGGAATCGTGCCCGAACCGTGCGGTGAATGCGGTGCGTGCACGGGTATTGACGATGGAAGTTTCATCGACTTGATCGAGGTCGATGCCGCATCCAGAACAAAGGTGGATGACACTCGCGAGTTGCTTGACAATGTCCAGTACTCGCCAAGCATGGGCCGATTCAAGATCTACCTGATCGATGAAGTGCACATGCTTTCGACGCATAGCTTCAATGCGCTGCTGAAGACGCTTGAAGAACCCCCGGAGCATGTCAAGTTCCTGCTCGCAACCACCGACCCTCAAAAACTGCCAGCAACCATTCTTTCCAGGTGCATTCAGTTCAACCTGAAATCAATGAGCACTATTCAGTTGACAGAGCAGCTTGAAAAAATCTTGAAGCTCGAGGGAATCGAATTTGATTCTGCAGCAGTAAAGCTGGTCGCTCGCTGCGGGGATGGCAGTGTTCGGGATGCATTGAGCTTGCTTGATCAGGCGATCGCCTACACCAATGGCGCATTAGCTCAAGATGCAGTCCGTAAAATGCTGGGGATGATTGACGACAGCATTATTTCCGATCTGTTGTCGAGCATCCTCAAGAATGAAGCTGATGCTTCCCTGGATGCCGTATCCCGACTCTCCGAGCGTGCTATTGATTATTCCTCAGCTCTTGATGACCTGCTTTTGCTGATTCACAATACCGCACTTTATCAGGTGGTGCCGGACGCAGCCCGTTGGAAGGATATTGATGTTGACCTCATTGCTCCCCTAGCGCAAAACTCGGATCCGGAGACTCTGCAACTGCTTTATCAAATAGGCGTGGCAGGCAAGCGCGATATTGATTTTGCACCTGATTTGAATAGTGGTTTCGAGATAATTGTGCTCAGGATGTTGGCCTTTCTGCCTGAACCAAAAACGTCTTCAGGGGAAACAGGGGGTGCTCAGACCCGAAAGGAAAGGGCGAATAGCCCTGAATCACCGGCGTTGAAACCAGAAGCAACTGCTGAATCAGATGGCGAGAAGCCCGGTTCATCAGAGGCATCAGAACAGTCCAATACCGAAGCAAAACCGCTCTCAGGCCATCAAGAATCGACTGTAGATTCGGAAGGTGAGAGAGCCGAAGAACTGGTCAGCTCATTGAACGGCAGTCAGTCAAGATGGACGAAAATAGAGATCGGGGAACTGCTTGATCAATCCAATTGGAATGCATTGATCAACGACCTGGAACTGAATGGCGTACCCAGGGAAATGCTGAGACGCATGATTCCTCTGTCGGTTGACGGGAATACCCTGGAAATCCAGACTCGAAACGGGTCCGCTTATTTTTCAGAGGACAGACTGAAACAGGTAGAGGAAGCCTGCGAATCAAAGCTCAATTTTCCGATACGGTTCAAGGTAAGTTTTCAGGCGGAAGATGGTGTTGGGGATAATGGCAAGGAATCGATCGCAGAGCGGGACCAGCGCGAGGAAAGAGAGCAGGAGATACGAGCAAGAGAGCAATTCCTGAACGATCCGGTGGTTTTGGAGCTGGTTGCAACTTTTGATGGTCAGGTTCAAACAGAATCGATTGTCTTTACCCCAACCCAAGCCAGATAGTAAATTCATGAATATTCACTTTAATCCAACAGTAACATAGAGGACCGGTCGATGATAAAAGGTGGTTTTGGAGATATGGTTAAGCAGGCGGCAGAATTCCAGAAAAAGATGGATGAAGCCAAGCAGCAGCTTGACGCAGTGGAAGTGACAGGTCGCTCAGGTGCAGGACTTGTTGAAGTCGTGATGACCTGTAATCATGTTGTTCAGAGTGTGAGAATATCGGATCAGTTATTATCGGACGACAAGGATGTCATGGAGGATTTGGTTGCAGCGGCTTTCAATGATGCAATCAACAGGGTGGAGAGCGAGACAAAGAATCAGCTGAGTGAGGTGGCCAGTGGAATGTTGCCTCCCGGGTTCAAGCTTCCATCCTTGTAATACCCTGATCTAAATTCCTGACAGGGCAATTCTGATTCAACTGAAAGCCCTCATGTAAAATGATGAAGAGAGCACAACCCGAATTGAAGAAACTCTACCGGAAGGGGATCATGCTTAATCGGTTTGCTCTGGATATTCCCGTTTGCCGCAACCGTTCATGCATGGTCCAAGAGCGATCGATGGAAAGAAAACCGGAAGCATCTGCCCTGATTGTACCGCCTGGTCAGTAGAGAAGATTCTGACCATGACTCGATATTGCCTGAAACTGCTTCTGCTTCTGCTTCCGGTAGCGTCTCCCGTTGCCGTTTCCCATGCAGATACAAAACTGGTTGGGTGGGACACTTTGCAAAGCGAGGAGCGACTGGCCCGTTCTCTTCATAAGGTAGATTTCTTCCCGCTCAGCAATCATTTTGTCAGTCAGGATAACTGGGTTTTTTGCGGTCTGGCATCGTCTTCGATTGTCCTGAACGCGCTGAGGCTGGGCCGCAAGTCGGACCTGCCTCAAGATACCCGGTCCATACTGAGTGAAGAGCTTGCGTGGTTTCCGGAGGGTGGGAATCCGTTTTTCGGAAAATACACGCCGAATAATGTGCTCAACAGCCAAACCAAGTCAAGGGTCGAAATTCTCGGCAAGCCGATCGACATCAACGGTGAACTGAAACGGGATATTGGTCTGCAATTGAGGCAGCTGGCCCAGGTGATGCGTGTGCATGGGCTTCATGTTCTGACGCGTGTAGTGCATGATGATGCGGATGCACAAGTGATCAGGCAGGAACTGATTCGCAATCTCGAGACCAGGGATGACTTCATCCTGATCAACTATTCACGCAAGGTTCTGGGCCAGAAGGGCGGGGGGCATATCTCGCCTCTTGGAGCCTATGACGAGGACGGCGATTCCTTCCTGATCATGGATGTCAATCCCAATTCTGCGCCTTGGGTATGGGTAAAGGCTGACGATCTTGTTGCAGCGATGCGTACTTTTGATACGATCGAAAACAGGGGATACCTATTGATATCAGAGTCCTGAAAATACATGAAGCCTGGTCATGAGAAAGACATCTATATTTTCCCTCATGTCATCTTTTCCATCCGTAAATTAGAGGCTGGGGCAATAGGTTCATCGGTAATCTTACAATTTTTACTATGATTAACGCATGATTGAACCAATCTCATAAGACAAAGAGTTGATGCCGGATAGCGATGACAGAATTCCGGGTGATTTCGAGATTTTGCCCGACCAGATGCTCTATCTTTCATGCAAGACAACCGAGTTTCTAGTGGAATGTCTGCATGGCCTGCCGGAAGAAAAATCCTGGGAAGGCGATTTCCGAAAATCTTTCGAATCAGGGCTTCAGGAAGAGTCGTCCGAAATAGGTTGTGTAGCATGAGGTTCTGTAGAGAGCTGCTCGGTAAGCACTTTTGGATTTGAGATGAATTGTAGTCTTCTTATGACTACAATATGAGTTCTTGTTTTCTGGAGCTAACCATGTCCAATACTGCAACTTATGTTCGTGCTCGTATTGATTGGGCGACCAAGCAGCGCACTATTGAAGCACTTGATGCAATGGGTCTTTCCGTATCTGATGCCATTCGCCTGCTAATGTTGCGCATTGCCGATGAGCGTCGTCTACCGTTTGAAGCCAAGGTGCCAAGCAAAGAAACCGAAGCGTCTATAGCCGAGCTTAAATCTGGAAATGGTGAATCTTTCGATTCCATTGAAGCTTTAATGGCCGATCTGAATGCGGACGATTGAGCCGTCTAAAGCCATTAGAAAAGCCTTCAGGCGAATCAAGGCGAATCCAGAATACATAAAAAGGGTGTGCCGACTTATCGAGACAGCACTCAAGTACCTCATCAATGATCGCCTATTACCAGAATCCTATAGGGACCATAAGTTCATTGGAAACTGGCCTGGCTTTCGAGAGTGTCATCTCAAGCCGGATTTGTTGTTCATCTACTTTCTGACTACTGATGGTCTCAAATTGAAACTGGCGCGCATCGGATCGCATAGTGATCTCTTTGCATAGATCAGAGTAATATTTTGCAGGAGTACACTGACTACAGGAGGTCACAGACTTGTGGATGATGCCAAGATGGGTCAGGGTTCAGATATATCTCCTACAACACAACTGGTTGATAACTGCTTGCCCATGTATTTTGTAACATGGGTAGTTGCGCTATATATTTTGCTTTTTCCAACAGCATGAGGACACTCTAATGTGTGACTTCAATTTCAACGATTATGATGAAACTATACATGGCCACCGCTTTGCAGCCTGGGCGGCTTCTAGGGAAGTTAAAATTTTGGGTGGTGCTCAGAAGGTTGGAGAAATAATTAAGAATGCAAGGGATTGTCTGGAGGATAATGGATGGGAAAATTTATCTGAATTCGATGATAATCAATTTGGGGCTTGGTTTAATCAAATGCGCGAATATATTATTGAAGAATTTAATGATATCACTCCCCAAAAAGCAGATACTCTAATAGACAAGTATGCATTTGAACGTTTAAGTGAACCTGACCGTCACAGATTTGCATGTAGGGCTGCTTTCAAGGCAGCCAATGTTTATGGCGGAATTCCCGGATTTGACATTCCCATGGCTCGAGAAATAATTGAAGCAGCAAAATTAAATGAAGATGTGGCCAATGCAGGGAATAATCTGCCTAATACATATCGGAACTTCAATGAATGGCATCGGAAAAAACGGCAATATGTAATTTTGTACTATCAAAGTCATGTGGAAGACAATGGCGATTTTACCCACGGAAGAGCGGCAAAGCTCATTAACGTTTATTTGAAGACATGGTTTTCGGAAATGGGCGAGCGTGTAAGACGAGTTGTTCACCCTCCTGTTGACAAAACTCTTTTAGAGTATGTGAGATATAAGCTGATACTGGATGGCATTGAAGGATGTCCCATGAAAGATCATCCAGAAGTGCAATGTCTTTTGGAAGGCGGTACCCAACCATGGAAAAATTTGAACTCAATAAAATATCAAGAAATTATCGACGCATTTTTTTATCTTACCCAAGGTCATGATCTCTGGAAAATAGAGAAGTACTGGCCAGGACACCAGTAAGGTAATCAGTACAAATTGCAGCTATTTGCTACATCTCATTCATGGAATGAATATTTGTCTTGTGAGACTATCAGAGCCGGAAGCGGGTAGTGGTGAGATTACGCCCTTGAACAAGAAATCTTAACTTGCTCCCTTTAAGAAACGGACAAATAACTTATCGGATATATTTCCCTGTCTTTATGGAGAATAGGAATTAACTTATGAAAGAAGCCGGGCGCAAGATCGAGGGGGTTGAAGAAATCACCCGCTCTGGTACGAGGCTTGATGATGTTGTTATATCCTGTGTACAACGGGCCGGAAAATCGTTAGCATTATTTTCAAATGATAAGGAAATAATGGATGGCTCGGTTGTAGCAGAATTCAAATATGCAATGAAGATACTGGAGCGCGGGACGGAAAACCAGCTCGGCGAAGCAGCAAGTGGAATTTTGCTTCCTGGACTCAAGTTTCCATTACTTGAATTATTTCGATATGCCTGATCCAAGATCCGTTGAGGACCTCAAGAATGCTTTGAAACGCTTGCCGGGTGTGGGTCCGAAATCAGCTCAGCGCATGGCATTCCACCTTCTGGAAAGAGACCGCAACGGCGCGAGACAGATTGAGCAAGCTATCGGTCAGGCACTCAAGAGGGTCAATCATTGCGCACAATGCAATAATTTCTGTGAAACAGAACTCTGCGAGATTTGTGCGTCAGCAAGCCGCAGCTCTCAATGCCTGTGTGTAGTAGAGACTCCTGCAGACCTCGAAGCAATTGAGCAGGCCGGAGTGTATAGGGGGAAATATTTCGTTTTGATGGGCCATCTTTCCCCACTGGACGATATTGGCCCTGATCAACTGGCTATCAAGGAATTGATGACGCTGGTATCGGACAACTCGGTTGAGGAAATTATTCTTGCCACCAATTTGACTCTGGAAGGCCAGGCGACGAGCGATTACTTGTGTGAATTGCTGGCAGGGAGCCGGGCTAGAGTCACGCGACTGGCAAGAGGCATGCCCATGGGTAGCGAACTTGAGTACATGGACCCCGGAACCCTCAATCAGGCGTTCACAAACCGAAGTCCTCCATGAAATGCGCTTGTATTCACGCTGAAACTTCGCTGGATTCTGCTTTTATTCGCCCATCGTCTAGCGCATTGATATATTCATGGTAAAGGCAAGAAGCTTGACCGGTGCCGGCTCGCTTTTGCCGGCAACGCCAGTTTTTAGATCACCCATTCCATGATGGAACGGAATCTGCCGTTATCAAGACAATGTCATCGCCGACCCGATTCGCTGCATGTATCGAATACAACGGCAGGAACTATAATGGATGGCAAAAGCAGAGTCATGCCCCATCGATACAAAACGAGCTGGAAAGCGCTGTCAGCCAGGTAGCCAATGAATCAGTAAAGATCACTGCATCCGGGCGGACTGATACGGGCGTGCATGCAACTGGCCAGGTCATCCATTTTGATGTCAACACCAGGCGGACCAGGCAAGAATTGGCAAGAGGCGCAAATCGATACCTGCCAGATGATATTTGCATCCTGTGGGCCATTCCCGTCGATGCGGAATTTCATGCCCGATTCAGCGCTCTGGAAAGACGCTATCGCTATGTAATCTTGAATCGTTCCATACGCCCGGCTTGTCTCCATGGATCAGTGACCTGGCACCGTCCAATTCTGGATGAGGTGCGCATGCAGTCCTCAGCGATGAATCTGCTGGGCGAGCATGATTTCAGCGCCTTTCGTGCTTCCGGCTGTCAGAGTAAAATTCCTGTAAGGACGATCCTCGATATCCAGGTCGGTCGACAGGACGAATGGGTGTGGATGGATATTTCCGCGAATGGATTCTTGCAGCATATGGTGCGCAATATCATGGGCGTATTAATGCGGGTGGGTGAGGGAGTGGAGCCACCGGAATGGTCAAGGCATGTGCTTGAAACCCGCGACCGCAAACAGGGAGGTATTACATCACCAGCCGAAGGTCTGTATTTTGCATCAGTGAGTTATGATGCAAAGTTCAAGTTGCCCGCAACTCCGCCTGCTTGCCGATTCTGGTAAACTACCCGGTCAAATCAAGAATCCCCGAATGCGTACCCGTATCAAGATCTGCGGCATTAAGACAGTCGAATCAGCTTTTCAGGCAGCCCGTGCCGGCGTGGATGCGTTTGGACTGGTGTTTCACGAACCGAGCAATAGAAATATTTCGATAGGCAGGGCTGCCGAAATCGCCCGAGAGAAACCCGCATTCATCGATAGCGTTGCCGTGATGGTGAATCCAGCACGGGATTTTGTGCTGGCGGTCCTAGATGAGGTCAAGCCAGACTACCTTCAGTTTCATGGGGAAGAGCCGGCAGAATTGTGCCGAAGTTTTGGAACTCGCTATATTCGCTCGGTTCGAATTAAGGAACCGACCAGCTTGAGTTCCGTTCAGGAGGAATATCATGATGCCAGCGCCTTTCTGGTAGACGCATACCGGAGCGATCATTACGGAGGGACGGGGGACGTATTCAATTGGGACATGGTCAAATTTGATACCGCCATACCGGTTATCTTGGCGGGCGGGCTGAATAATCAGAATATCGCTGTTGCGATCTCGAAAGTGCGCCCCTATGGCGTAGATGTCAGCAGTGGTGTGGAAACGGAAGGCAGCAAGGATACAGCCAAGATTCAGCAGTTTTGCAAAGCGGTTTGGGATGCTGATAAAAATCAACATTGATGAGTGATTGGCAGTGAACTGGTTCGACAAGATAATCCCGCCAAAAATCAATCCAGCCCTCAGGCTGCGCAGGCGCATAGGAGTGCCAGAAGGATTGTGGACAAACTGCACCGAGTGTCAGACGATGCTCTATGTTTCGGATTTGATCAAGAGCCTGCAAGTGTGCCCAAAATGCGATAATCACATGCAAATCGGAGCCAAGGCGCGTATCGAGCACTTCCTGGATGACGACTCCATAGAATGGCTGGGTGAACATCTGATGCCCATCGATCGTCTTAAATTCAAGGACCAAAAGCGCTACAAGGACCGTCTGGCCGACGCACAAAGGGACACGGACAGTACTGAAGCGCTCAAGGTTGCAGTTGGCAAGCTGAATGGGACACCAATCACGGCAACGGCCTTTGAATTTAACTTTATGGGCGGTTCAATGGGATCGGTGGTCGGTCAACGGTTTGTTCTGGCGGCAGAAGCCAGTCTTGAAAAAGCGCAGCCATTGGTCTGCTTTGCTTCCAGCGGAGGAGCCCGCATGCAGGAGGGATTGTATTCATTGATGCAGATGTCCAAAACATCTGCAGTGCTTGCACGCATGGCTAAACGGCAAATTCCCTATATTTCGGTATTGACCAATCCAACCATGGGCGGTGTGTCGGCAAGTCTTGCCATGCTTGGCGATTTGATCATTGCCGAGCCCAATGCCTTGATCGGGTTCGCTGGACCCAGAGTCATAGAGCAGACGGTACACGCGAGTTTGCCAGAGGGGTTTCAACGTTCCGAATTCTTGCTTCAGCATGGTGCGATCGACATGATTGTCGACCGAAGAAACATGAGAAAAGAAATTGCTAGCCTGTTGATCAAGTTGGGATTCGGCAAGCGTGATTTTTAGGGAATGTCAACCATTTTCTATAGAGAACACTGCCAGAGTGACTTGATTCCGTTGTTCTCCTTTCACCGACCGACGACCATTTCCGGCCATGAAGTCTGGCATTGACTCTCGAATTCCATTTCGGAGCTTCAACTTGAGTCAATGGGTCGAATATATCCAGACCCGTCATTGTCGATCGGTTGACATGACGCTCGATAGAGTCACCGAGGTCTGGTCAAGGCTGGGCAAGCCAAAAGCTGCTGTGACGATCATCGTGGCCGGCACGAATGGCAAGGGTTCCACGGTTCGTTTGCTGGAGTCGGCTCTCTGTGCAGGTCGCGGTTCAGTGGGTGCCTATACCTCGCCACACCTAGTACGCTTTAACGAAAGGATCAGAATCAATGGCGAGGAAGCCACATCTGGCGAGATATGCCAGTCATTTTGCGAGATAGAGGAAGTTGTTGGAGATATTCCACTGACCTATTTCGAATATGCCACGCTATCGGCGTTATGGCTGTTTTCGAAACATGCTTTGGATGTCCAGATTCTTGAAGTGGGAATGGGGGGCAGGCTGGATGCTGTCAACATGATGGATTGCGATATTGCCGTGGTGACGTCAATTGGGCTGGATCATCAGGCCTGGCTTGGCAATGATCGGGAGACTATTGCGCTTGAGAAGGCCGAAGTTATGCGCGAAGGAAGAATAGCCATTTGTTCCGATCGAAACATGCCGAAATCATTGGCTGCGTTTGCGAGAGAAAAGTCTGTCGACTTATTGGTAATCGGACGGGATTTTGATGTTCGATGCAAGGGCGATGCCCTGTGCTGGGAAAGCAAGAGCAACCGATGCAAATGGGCATGGAAAACTGTCGACCCTATTTCGCTTCTCATGACTGGCGCTCATCAGCATGACAATTTGGCAGGAGCTGTGGCTGTTTTGTCGGTATTGGCCGAGCAGCTGGGTTTAGATATAGAGAGAGTCTTGACAGGAATAGGCCATTCCGTATTACCGGGGCGATGCCAGATTCTGAGCACTTCACCGCTGGTCATCATGGATGTGGCACATAATCTGGATTCTGTAGAGGTTTTGGCTGAATTCCTGCTTCATAATACAGTCCAGGGACGCACCATTGCGATATACGGTGCGCTGATTGACAGGGAACCCGATAAAGTTCTCTGCCCCATATTGCCTCATGTGGATAGCTGGCATCTCGCTGGAATTTCTGGAGAACGGGGGCAAGCCTCAACCGAGCTCAAGCGCAAAATCGGGGATGCTTGTGACAGCGAGCAGGTTGTTTGTCATGATGACTCAAAGACGGCTTACAGGCATGTAATGGATTTCGCAGGACCTCGGGACCGAATTGTGATTTTTGGCTCGTTTCACGTCGCAGGTGATATCCTTGGATTGCTTGAGTGATTGATCAGGCAGAATGACTGGAATTCATTGTTGGCGTGTTCAGAAGACATGGCTAGACGACCATGTTCAATTGTTCCAGTTGCAGAACCCCAGGGTAACCCATGGCGATTAAACGGTTTATAATCTGCATGTACATACACCCTGACAATCGACAGAGAGTTTTCAATGGCCTGAGTTGCAGACATCTGTCTACCAGCTGCCTGTGCATTCATTCATTGAATTAAAGAAGTTCATCCAGCGAATATTTGTGAGCACGCCAAAAGAGTATCAACTCAAGCATCGTTTGACCGGGGCCGTAATCATTGTTCTGGTGGGTGTGGTACTGATTCCAGTTATTTTGCAGGACCCCGTGATTCCCCCCGAATCACCAGCCCAGGTTCAATCGGCTGACTTATCTGAAGAAGATACGCTGACGTACTTGACGAATATCGTAAAGGAAAATTCAAGAGAGGGCGAGGCCGAATCTGATGGGCTATCATCGGAAGTAGCCACGCCCGCCCATGTTGATTCGGAGCGATCAACCCAGATACTGGAAGAACCCGGCAGTACTGGAGCTGATGAGAAACCGGTCTTGATAATGACTGAGAATCCTGTGGAGTCAGAAAATGGTTCCGTTCCCTCTGCCGTGACCTTAGCGGCACCCTCGCCCGAGTCAAGCGAATCCAGTGGCAAAGACAAGAAAGCTGAGGCTCAATTTGATGAACCTTCGACAACGGGCTGGAGCGTTCGAGTTGGGACTTTTGCCGAAGAGAGATACGAACAGCTAGCCATTGAAAAGCTTCTTGAGAATAACCTTGATCCCAAAAGGACACAGGTTATGACTGGCGCCGGTCAGGCAATTAGGGTTTGGATAGGCCCCTATTCGACTGAAGAAGAGGCCAAGAGCGTGGCACTCAGTCTGAAAGACATAACCGGCCAAGAAGGCTATGTACCAAAACGCTAGGATTTGCCGATGACGGGTTTGAGTCCCTTGAGTAGTATCGCGAACATGTTGATTCCAAATATTAAGCCTGCAGCAGTGCCTCCAATTGCTCGCAGTCTAGCTGCACAGTCATGAGCATTGTTGACATTGCCATTATCGCCATTGTGGTTGTCTCCTTGCTGGTCGGTCTTTATCGAGGGTTTATTCGGGAATTTTTTTCATTGATCTCATGGCTGCTGGCCCTCTATATCGCCTGGACATTTGCCGGATTCGGGGCAATCTACCTCGAATCATATCTGGACCAGCCGGATTTTCGTGTGGTGGTCTCGTTTGCAGGGATATTTGTAGTTAGCCTTCTGGTGTTATCAATAATCAGCTATTTCTTGCAGAATTTATTGACCTTTGCGGCCTTGATTGGGGTTGACCGATATCTGGGAATGCTGTTCGGCATAGCACGCGGAGTTATAATTGTTGCCTTGATGATTATGGCCGGTACATTCATGGATTTCGCATCGCAACCCTGGTGGAAGACGTCATTGCTGGCGGGTTATTTTTCGCCCGTCATAGACCTGATTCGGGGATTTCTCCCCGAAAACCTTGCCCAGCTTGTCTGAACAGCTCTTCGGTCGTGTGTGGACTTGTCGGAATAATTGGCCAATCACCGGTTAACCAGACTTTATATGATGGCTTGACTCTGATTCAGCATCGTGGACAGGATGCGGCCGGTATCGCGACCAGTGATGGCAAGCGCATTTTTCTGAGGAAGGACAATGGACTGGTCAAGGAAGTATTCAGAACTCGGCACATGGCCCAGCTTAAGGGAAGAATGGGGATTGGCCATGTCCGCTATCCGACGGCGGGAAGCGATTCAAGAGCAGAGGCCCAGCCTTTTTATGTCAATTCGCCCTATGGCATTGCACTCGGTCACAACGGGAATTTGACGAATGCCAAATTCCTTGAACGGGAACTGTTCCTGAATGACCGCAGGCAGTTGAATACTGCCTCCGATTCGGAAATATTGCTGAACGTATTTGCCAATGAGCTAATGTCAACGCTTGAGATGTCCAGGCTGCGTGCCGAGCCAAAGGATATATTCAAGGCGGTGTCAGATGTGATGAGGCGCTGCCACGGTGCCTATGCGGCAGTTGCCATGATCATTGGTGTTGGAATCATAGCATTCAGGGATGCCTGCGGTATCCGGCCCATAGCCTATGGAACCAAGCTAGGTCCAAAGGGTGAATCTCATATGTTTGCATCCGAAAGTGTGGCCATGGATGTTACGGGCTACAGTCTGGTTCGTGACTTATCTCCCGGTGAAGCAATCTTTATCGGCATGGACGGCTCCGTACATACTGCCATATGTGCGAACGAGACCCGCCGCATGCCCTGTATTTTCGAGTATGTCTATCTCGCTCGACCAGACTCGATTCTGGATGGCATATCGGTTTACCAGACACGCATCAACATGGGTATTCGCCTGGGCAAGAACATCAAGGAAAACTGGGATAATCATGATATAGACGTGGTGATACCGGTTCCCGATACCAGCAGGACCTCTGCACTTGAGGTTGCCAAAGTGCTTGGCTTGCCATATCGCGAGGGTTTCGTGAAAAACCGTTATATTGGCAGGACATTCATCATGCCAGGACAGACCGAGCGAAAAAGGTCTGTCAGGCAAAAACTGAATGCAATCAGTTCCGAATTCAATGACCAAAACGTATTGCTGGTTGATGATTCCATTGTTCGAGGCACGACCTCTCGTCAATTGATCGACTTGGCTAGAGAGGCTGGCGCCAAAAAGGTGTATCTAGCCTCAGCAGCACCCCCAGTACGTCATCCGAATGTTTATGGTATTGACATGCCATGTCGGCGCGAGCTGGTGGCCAATGGCCGAGACGTTGAGGAGATATGCCGAGAGGTTGGGGCAGATAAGCTGATTTATCAGAATCTGGATGATCTAGTCATGGCAGTCAGGGAATGCGATACCCGTGTTGACGCTTTCGATACTTCCTGCTTCTGTGGAACCTATGTTACCAACGACATTACCGAAGAGTATCTGGATCTGGTCAACGCCAACCGTAATGAGGCAAGCAGGTTGGCGCAGCGCAGCGAATTGGATCTGTCGGAACTTACGGAGGTCGAGGAAGCAGTGCATTGAATGGTGATTGGTCATTCCAAGATGAATTCGCCATCCCGGAATGCCAAAACACTGTTCTGGGTATACCAGTCGCCGAGAACATATCGCTTTGCTGACATGCCATCCAGATCAAATTCATGAACTGCCGGCTTGTGCGTATGGCCATGGATGACAGTTCTGACTTGACTCTTTCGCATAATATCTTCAAGATGGGACTGATTGATGTCCATCATGCTCATGGGTTTTGCTTGCTTGGAATCTTCGCTTTTTTGCCTTAATCTGAGAGCTGTATCGAGGCGATCTTCAATCGGTTTATCGAGAAACGCCTTCTGCCACTTGGATGAGAGTAGGACGCTGCGGTTTCGCTGATGTTCGATATCGTCAGTGCAGAGCGCATCACCATGCGTAAGATAAATCCGCTCTCCCTCAATATCGATAATGCTCGGATCCGGCAGGAGCCTGCATCCCGTTCGGATTGCAAAATCCTGACCAACAAGAAAATCCCGGTTGCCGGGCAAGAAGGACAACTTTATCCCTGAGGATGACATATGACGCAGTTGCTTTTCGATGTTGTGATGGCCAAGAGTTTCCGCACCATCATCTCCGATCCAGAAGTCAAAAACATCTCCAAGCAAGAAGATCTGGCCAATATCCTTGGGCAGGTTAGATGAAAAATCTTCGAATCGAGCGAGAGAATCAGGGTATTCCTGACTCAGGTGCAAGTCGGAGATGAAAAGAACTGCTTTCATTGTGTCAGAAAAGTTACCGGATATTCCTTCGATTTGGTATGTTATCAGGAATTGATGGTGGTATGATTTTTATGAGCCCAGAGAGACCTGAATGCTTCAGCAATTGCGGCCCGATCGGGTGTTCTTTAATATTTGGTGATGTCGAATATAATGGGGTTCGATTCGAAATAACCAGAATATAAGTCCTTGATGGACAATCAGTTAGCTAATGACCTTGCAACTTTTTGACAGCTATTCCAGAGCATTGCGTGACTTCGAGCCTCTAGAGGGAAATCGGGTGCGTATCTATGCATGTGGGCCAACCGTTTACGATTATGCGCATATCGGCAATCTCAGAACCTACCTGTTTGAGGATGTGCTAAGACGGACTCTGGAATTCTGCGGCTATGAGGTTTATCACGTGGTCAACATCACCGATGTCGGCCATTTAACTTCGGATGCGGATACTGGAGAAGACAAAATCGAGAAGGGGTCGCGCAGGACCGGCAAGTCGGCCTGGGAGATTGCCGAGATTTATACCGAAGCGTTCCAGGCTGATATCCGAGCGCTGAATATCCTTGAACCTCATAAATGGTGCCGCGCGACCGATCATATTGAAGAGCAGATTGACTATATCAAGGTCATTGAGGCTAAAGGGTTTACCTATGGAACTTCGGACGGAATCTATTTTGATACATCCAGCCTTGAGAATTACGGTCATCTTGCCCGTCTCGACAAAGAGGGGTTGAGTGCAGGCGAGAGGGTTGATGTCGGCGAAAAAAAGAACCCCACTGACTTTGCGCTCTGGAAATTCAGTCCTCCGGATCAGAAACGCCAAATGGAGTGGGAAAGTCCCTGGGGTACCGGGTTTCCGGGCTGGCATATAGAGTGTTCAGCGATGGCTGCGAAATATCTGGGTCCGATGTTCGACATCCATTGCGGTGGCAAGGATCATATCCCTGTTCACCATACCAATGAAATTGCCCAGTCCGAGGTTTGCCATGGCACCAATTTGGCGAATTTTTGGCTGCATGGCTATTTTCTGGAAACCGATCAGGAAAAGATGGCCAAGTCATCCGGGGAGTTTCTGCGATTGAAGACGCTCATTGACAGGGGCATCGACCCAATCGCGTTTCGGTATTTGTGTCTGACGGCCAATTACCGCACTGACCTGAAATTCAGCTGGGAGAGCCTGGATTCTGCATCCAGGGCTCTGGAACGGCTGCGAAACCTCTATTATTCATGGGATAATGGTGACGGTCGTGACACGGCTTATATTGAAGAATTCACGCAGAAAATTTGCAATGACCTGAATACGGCAGATGCGCTTGCACTGGTATGGGAGTTATGTCGATCGAATGTACCTGATGAAGTCAAGAAAGCGACTCTCCGGTTTTGTGACAGGGTGCTTGGGTTGTCACTGGATGACTGGAAGCCGCCTCATCAAACTGAGATCCCGGACGGAGTAAGACAGTTGGTTGACTATCGTCAGAAAGCCAGAGAGCAGAAAGACTGGTCGACAGCTGACCGTATTCGAGATGATTTGCTGGAGCTGGGTTATGCGATTGAAGATACACCAGAAGGCCCAAAAGTCAGTCGAATTAACTCGATTATTTCTAAAAGTGAGGGTTGAAATTTAGCCTGGCTTGAGTAAAATACGGGTCTCTGATGCGGGGTGGAGCAGTCTGGCAGCTCGTCGGGCTCATAACCCGAAGGTCGCAGGTTCAAATCCTGCCCCCGCTACCACCCAGCTCGGCATACTCGGCACACCGTGCCGGGCCCAGAACTGCGTCACGGGATTCTGGGGAGTTGATGATACCCTCAATGGCCCAGATGCGAATTATAACTGCTGACGGAGTTCTTCTGGCATTCACAAGGTCAAGGCTCCTGGTGTGCTAAAGACTGGCGTTGATCCTGTGTGCATGCGGGACGGCTTGCCCGGAGCAGGTGGGATGTAGCTACCAGAAGCGACCACAGACCCTACCCTCCACAACGGAATCAGTACAGGACAGGTGAAACACCAGGGCAACCGGGTGAAAAACCCCATAAACGGCGGATGGGTTATGGGTTATGCCATCAAGAACAAGGGCAGGGTTTCGCCGCATTGCTTCTATGTCGCGGTGGCGAAATCATTGTCTGTCCGTATGTGTGCGGTGGGTCCTTGAAGACGTCTCCCAATGATCCGGGGAAGCGGATCCAGTCTAGCGATGATAAGGCAAAGCAGTACTTTTCAACTCCTAACCTAAACGAAATTCGAAAGTACATCGCTAGTGAGAGTTGCAGCGCTTGCACTGGACGCGGGAATATGGCAGTAGACAGTGATGCGATTGAGCGAATTGGATGCACTGCTTCGGTGATATCAGCGATCACATCTTCCGGACATGTCGCACCTTCCGAGTCAATGAACAGGAAGGTCCATCCTTCCATCCTTAGCTGGCGGCCGAGTTCCTGTGTCAGACTCGTTTTGCACATACGTCGCTGACCGGTCAGAAGGACATGGTTGCCTTGACAGACCCTTGACTTCAGTATTTGCAATTCACGTTTTCTATCGAAGAAGTCGTCACCACTTACCCAGAGACCAGTAGAGGACTCCATAATATACTGTCCACAATTTAACGAATAAGCTGAATTTAAGTTGTCAACAGAATTGTTGACAACAATTCTGTTGACATAGTTGGTCAATCCAGCCGTCTTTGCGAAATAGGGTTTTCTCAAGGACATAATCCGTCATTGTTTGTCCAAAAGAGTCTGAAAGCCTTGTCGCAAATCTCCCCCTGAATGGGCTTGCTGCACATTGCCATGGGTGGGAAGCGGCAAGGGGGAGTGCCCTCCCTCTCTAAAATGGGCCTGCCTAATTCGGCGAATGCTGCTCTGAACCCTGGGTTGAGAAGTGAAGGCAATGTTGTCAGGAGTTTATCGGATTCGCGTGTCGTTTTGGTTTTGGATGAGTCGGACCTCATCGTCGGATGTCCTCCCCGTGGCGCTAATGGACTTTTTGACGAGCACCAATAAGGAAAAGGGTGAAAGATATTCATGAAATTCAAGTTTTCATTTTGAAAAAAAATTTCTTGAAACTTACTGGCAGATAATGAAATTGCCAAGCCTTATTGATAACAATACCGCTATTCCAGTAGGCTGTAAAGTCAGAGTCAACCTGCATGCCGGTTTCGCTGGACTGAGCGGTCAGAGAGTTTTGGATTCGTGCATTTCCATCTGTCCGGCATATTTGGATTTCATGATTGAATCGGCAGGTAAAAGTTCCAGAACCGGCTGTATCGGCAGAATACTCTGCAGAAGTCGAGGTTGAAATTTCAATGTCGATATCGCCAAAGCATATGGTAATGGTTGGCTGATGCCACGATGATGCAATAACCGCATCTGAGCCTTGAGAGGGTGTCCTGCTGAGCTCGCCTGCAGACTCGACATGCCAAGATGGTTTTAATGGCAGTTTCTGCGGTTTGGCAAATGGCTCGGATAAGTTCGATTGGCAGGGGATGGAAGGCAATTTCAATTCTGCCTCCAGCAAATCAATCCTGATGGATGCGGGCCTTGATGCTGGCCAGACGAGCGGCCAGTAAGAAGTTCCAAGACACAGGCGAATCCGGTTGCCCCGTGAGAACTGGTAGGCGGTGGATGGCAGTTTTATGCGATATCGAAAAGATTCATTGGCCGCAAACGATCTGAAATTATCCAGACTTCTGTCCAAGGCCAGATTAAGCACATGACGAGTCACGAGATTGGAGCGACCATCCGGTGCTATCTCACATATTCGGCATACCAGTTGCGCCTCCTGTCGATCCCGAACAATATCGCAAGTGAATTCGGCATGGCCGATTAAATCCAGATTTTCCTCAAGCGTTTCCGAGTCAAAGCAAAGCGAGCGCCGGTCGTCTGCCGATTGCTCAAGCGGCAACCCTGCGACCCGTCCGAAGTAACCCGTATCTCCCGAACATTCGCCATGCTGCAAGTCGTTGGGAATGAGCAGGGAAAGACGGCTGCTTGATTGAATGTCTGTCAGGCAGCCCGGTTTCAGACAAAAGGTCCTGCCTTTGGTGGTCATGTAATTAGGTACCTCTATCCATGTACCGTTGCGTTTGGCCAGCCGCTCGGCAGGAGGGTCAAACTCTCGTCGCCAAAGTCTCAAGACTGGCCAGTTTGGGGGTGTCTTGTTCTGGTGTTTAAGCCAGTGATTCCACCATTCGAGAGCGAGTTGCTGAAATCCAATGCCTGGTCCGGGTTCGCCCTGATCGGGATAATGATGCCCCCATGGACCGACGATCCCCCAGCAGATGTCGGGTCTCTTCTTGCTCAACTTCATTACCGAGTTTGAATAGCGATCAGCCCACCCGCCTATGCTCAATACTGGGCATGAGAGGTTTTCTGTATTAAAGGCGAGAGAGCCATTCCTCCAGTAATCACCACGGACGCTATGCTGAATCCATTTGTCGAGGGGAAATGCAAGGTTTTCGAGCCGGTCAATCCATTGCTGCCACCACTTTTCGCCCACAGTTGAAACGTCAGGCGGGGCACCGAGAATGACAGGAAGAGCTGTACCCCACTCGCAAGTATCTGACAGCATGGTGCCGTCCATCCAGTGTATGTCGTCTTCGAAACGATCAATGGTTGCGCAATTTGCGATCACCGCTTTGAGAGGTGCAGGCGCATCGACCGCGGCTTGCAGGCTCGCAGTACCGCCCCATGATGTCCCGAACATGCCTACATTGCCATTGCACCAGTCCTGCTCGGCAATCCAGTTGATCAGATGGCGTGCATCAGACTGTTCATCCTCCATATACATGTCGTGCATGTGGCCTTCGCTATCCCCCGATCCTCTCATGTCTACTCGCAGGCAGACATAACCGTGCTGTGAGAAATAGGGGTGGTTTCGCTCATCCCTGGAGCGCACCATGTCCCGCTTTCGGTAGGGTATATATTCGAGAATGGCTGGGTAGGGTCCTGTGCCTTCCGGCCACCAGATGCGGGCGGACAGGCGGATATTGTCCGGCATCGAAATCCAGCAATGCTCGGTATGCCAAGTGCTTTGGTTTTTATTCAATGGAGGATTCGGCTTAAGCAGAAGTAATTGTCTCCGCCAAACGTGAGTAGCTGGTCAATTTTCTTACCGGCACACATGTTCTCCTAATTGCAGTTGCCTGCCACTCATTGCGTGATTCAATGATGCTATTTGAGCATCTTGGTAACATTGCTTGCCCAGTCAGGTTTGTTGAGCATGACTACAGAAACTCCAGTTAGGCAAAGTCCAGGCCAAGAACTGAACTTGAGCACAGGCGCTTGATGAATTCCTGATTTCAGAATATGCCAGCCAGGCTGTAGGATCAACTTCAATTGTGCCAAAAGAATACCAGCAAGCCGCGAACCATTTGATCAGGGAAACGATTGTTTTGATATAACCGACATATTGCCATTATTCTATATAATCAGTTCGGTTATTGAATATTTGGCCAATTTGACTGATGCATTTTCTGGCATATTGGTCTTTGCGCCGGTAATATCATGACCTGAACTTTGCGAAGCCCATGCAGATTTCGAAATGAATAGCCATTAATCGGGCTATTGACTCATGACATCAACAATGAAACTAGGTGAACATAATGAAGAAACATACCATGACACGACGATCCTTCCTGGCCGCAGCAGGAGCATTTGGCGCAGCTACAATGGTAGTTCCCCGATATGCGCTGTCCCAGGATGGTTCAATCCTTACCCTCCGGTCCTACTCGGATCTGCAAGTGCTCGATCCAGCTTTCCGCCTGTCATTGCCGGAAGACGACATCATTCGTTCGATCTTTGCACCCATGGTCATTCCTCAGGCGGGCGATACCTGGGGGTGGAAAGCCATTGCGGTGGATTCCATTGAGCAGCTCGATGATGTGACGATCGCATTCAAGCTCAAAGACAACATCGGATTCACGGATGGCTATGGTCAAATGACCGCTGAGGACGTGAAATTTTCCATTGAGCGAATTGCTGATCCGGCA
Source organism: Gammaproteobacteria bacterium (assembly GCA_026709505.1). Taxonomy (GTDB): domain Bacteria; phylum Pseudomonadota; class Gammaproteobacteria; order Arenicellales; family Poriferihabitantaceae; genus Poriferihabitans. The sequence continues at coordinate 26,187 of JAPOSW010000106.1, forward strand.
ATGGAAAGTCCATATGCTGGAGATTGGTCTGCTCTCAAGGAAGTTGAAGTTAAAGACAGGCTGTCGGGGTTGATTCACCTTAACAACAAGTTTGTTCCACTATGGACTACCACGTTGCCGACGCCGGCTTCATGCATACTGTCGAAGCGAGCCGTGGAAGAATTGGGCGACAAAATTACCACTCAACCGGTTGCTCAGTCAGGCCAGTACATACTGGCCGATTGGCAGCCCAAGCAGAAAACCGTATTGAAACGCAATCCTGACTGGGCGCATGAACCTGGGGGGTTTGATGAGATTCACATCCTTCCGATTGAGGATCCAGCTACCGCTGAGCGTGGCTTCGAGGCCGGTGATTTGGACTACACATGGACTTCAGTGTCATCGCTGCCGAGACTGAAGGAAAATCCGCCTGCTGGAGCGGTGGTTCTTGAAAAGCCTTCCCTGGCATATGTATGGCTGGGCATCAATCAGGATGTTGAGCCTTTCACGAACCTCAATATTCGCCGTGCAGTACAACATGCGATTGACAGGCAGGGGGTCGTCGATGCCGCTTACTACGGTGCTGCATCAGTCGGCAATGGAATTATTGCCCCCGGACTTCCCGGTAGCCGTGACAGCGTAACGCATGATTATGACCCGGACAAGGCACGTGCATTACTGGAACAGGAAGGGGCTGCCAATCTTTCTGTAACTCTGGACATCCTCAACCAGTCCGAACGCTTGACCGCCGCGCAAGTAATCCAGGCCAACCTTGCTGATGTCGGCATTGCCTGCGAAATAAAGCAGAACGACAGTGGGACATTCTGGAGTCTCGGTTCCAAGGATGGAGACTACTGGAACAAGCTGCAGCTCGTGCTGAGCCGTTTCTCGATGCAGCCCGATCCAAGCTGGGCTACGGTCTGGTTCACTCCCGAGCAGGTTGGGGTATGGAACTGGGAGCGTTTCGACAATGCCGAGTACAAAGCTCTGCACGAACAAGGGCTGGTTGAAAGCGATTTTGCCAAGCGCGATGAGATCTACAGGAAAATGCAGAGCTTGATGGACGAAAGTGGCTGTTATGTCTTTCTGACTCATGAGGTGGTCGGAGCCATTCATCGCAATACGATCAAGCCAGGATTGAAACCCAACGGAGAATCTCTTTTTTCCGAATTCAGGCCTGCCTAGTCCGCATCGGGCGGCCTGTACAGGCCGCCCGATGTCCCGCCAATGCTGATTTACTCTCTCAAGCGGCTGGCTTTGGCCGTTCTCATCGTGTCGGCAGCCATGTTTCTATTGTTCACGATGATCTATCTCATACCCGGCGATCCGGCATCGGTTGCATTAGGGCCACGTGCGACGGACGCAATGCGTGAAGCACTGTTGATAAAAATGGGTCTTGACCAACCGGTCTGGATTCAGTTCTGGAATTTCTTCACGAATGCCTGGCAGGGAAACCTGGGAAATGAAATCCTGTCAAACCGACCGGTGGCTGATGTCGTCATGGAGCAGCTTCCATGGACCCTCGCTCTGATCGCCGGCGGCATGGTATGGTCGATCGCTCTGGGCATTCCGCTTGGATGCTGGACCGCCGTAAAGCGTGGCGGATTGGCAGATCGGGCGATTGGCGTGCTTAGTATTGCAGTGATAGCCGTTCCGTCGTTTGTGGTCGCAATCTACGCCTTGTTGATCTTTGCCGTATCCTTGCGATGGCTACCCGCTATCGGAGCAGGGGATCCGGGCAATCTTGGTGATCAGCTGCTGCACCTGGTTCTTCCATCGCTGGCAGTGGGACTCGGCTGGGTGGGCTATATAGCGCGCATGGTTCGTGCTTCAATGCTGGAGGTGCTGGAAGCTCCGCACATCCGAACTGCTCGTGCATTTGGATTGACCGATCGACAAATTACCTACCGCTATGCGCTATCGATTGCTATTCTGCCAACCGTTACCTTGCTGGGTGTTGGCATCGGACAGATGCTTTCATCGGCAGTTTTTGCAGAAATCGTATTCGCGCGTCCCGGCGTTGGAAAGCTGGTTTATGATGCGATCCTGACGCGCAACTACCCTCTGGTTTCCGGCGCTGTTTTGGTGACGACTGCCTTGTTTATTGCCATTAACCTGATTGCAGACCTGGTTGTCGGATATCTTGATCCTCGTGTACGAAGCCGCCTCTAAATTGCTGAACTCGCTACGGCGGGTTATTGCCGAACCATTGGGTGCGGTTGGCCTGATCCTGGTTATTGGCATGATCGCAGCGGCCATATTTGCCGATCTTCTGGCAGTCCATGATCCCACAAGCATCTCTCCCAGAGACCGCTTTATGGAGCCTTCCGTGGCTCATCTGTTGGGCACCGATCAGCTGGGAAGAGATCTTTTCTCACGGGTTCTTCATGGGGGGCAGATTGCATTGACGGTTGCCCTGATTTCAATTGCGGTCTCGCTGATTATTGGGGTTGTTTTGGGCTTGATTGCTGGCTATGGACCAAGCTGGCTGGATAACTCGATGATTCTCCTGTTCGATGCAATCAAGAGCTATCCAACCGTAATGCTGGCCTTGGCTCTGGTGACCTTGTTTGGTCCTTCACTGACTGCTGTCATGATCGTTGTGGTTCTGGTCAACGTTCCCGGCTATGCGCGCATCATCCGTACCCAGACACTGGCTTTGAAATCCTCTCAGTTTGTTGCCTCGGCACAAAGCATCGGTGCAAGTACTGCGCGAGTGTTGCGTGTTCACATTCTGCCGAATTCGATCGGACCGCTTCTAATTCTGGCATCAATGGATATTCCAGTCGTGATTGCCATTGAAGCCGGCATGAGCTTTCTCGGCCTGGGAGTGCGTCCGCCAACCCCGTCCTGGGGTTCGATACTGAATGATGGGTTCACGGCAATCCGTGATACGCCCTGGATTGCCATAGCAGGCGGGGTGCCGATTATCCTAACCACCCTGGGATTCACTTTTCTAGGTGAGACTTTGCGTGATATCTTCGACCCTCGCTTGAAGACTCAAGCATGAATGTTCTCGAGATACGGCATCTCAGTGTTTCCTTTGCAGCCGAGGGAGGCTCCTTGCAGGCACTGAAAGATGTATCGATAGACGTTCCGGAGCACTGTATTGTCGGAGTGGTTGGCGAGTCGGGCTGTGGAAAGTCAACATTGATCAACAGCATTTTGAGGCTGCTTCCTGATAATGGCAGTATCGATGCCGGAAGCATCCATTTCGAAGAACAGGATTTGACCCAGGCGGGCCGGCCGAAAATGCAGGACATAAGAGGCCAGCGGATATCCACAGTGTTCCAGGATCCCATGGATGCCCTGAATCCGGTCTTGTCGATTGCCGATCAGATGCTTCATATCCAGTATCGCTCTGGGCTGGGGCGAAAGGAGAAAAATGCAAGATCACTCGACATGCTGCGTCGCGTCCGAATTCCGGATCCGGAATCTGCCCTGAAGCGTTATCCGCATGAATTCTCGGGAGGGATGAAGCAGCGAATTGCGATCGCCATGGCCATGATGATGGAGCCTGCCTTGCTGATCGCGGACGAGCCCACTACGGCACTGGATGCAACTCTTGAGGTGGCCATCATCAAGCTGATGAAGGATCTGCAATCTCATATCGGATGTTCGATGCTGTTTATTTCCCATCACCTTGGACTTATTGCCGAGCTTTGCGACCAGGTGGTTGTAATGTATGCAGGCGAAGTGCTGGAACGCGGCACGGCTCGTCAAATCTTTCATAACCCCTGGCACCCTTATACTGAGAGACTGCTGGACTGTGATCCTGGCAGTCAATCTTCACGCATGAGGCATTTGCCGACGATTCCGGGTGAAATCCCCGACCTGAAAAAAAGACAAGAGGGCTGCATCTTCCGTTCACGCTGCCAGTTTTGCGAGGACATCTGCCATGCCATGCCCGATGAAATTCAGAGTAATGGTCATCATGTCCGGTGCCACAGGAGGTCCCCGTGATTTTGTCTGTCAGGGATTTGGAGGTAACCTTTCGGGCTGGCCCATGGTTTAACCGTCGTCCCATTGTTGCGGTGGCAAAGGTCAGCTTTGACCTTGATGCAGGCGAGACTTTTGCGATCGTTGGCGAGAGTGGTTCGGGCAAGACCACACTGGCGCACGCCATCAATGGACTGCAGGAGACATCGAATGGCGAAGTATTGTTTATGGATGAAAAAGTCGACGTTTCAAGATCCCGGGCCGTAAAGCCGCTGCGCCGTCACATGTCGATGATGTTTCAGGATCCCGTAGGATCGCTGTCTCCGCGGATGAAGGTTGGCGATCTGGTTGCCGAACCCTTCATCATTCACAAAATCAGGAAAAACCTGAAAGAGGAAGTGCAGCGGCTCCTCTCCCTCGTGGGATTGTCCGGCGATTTCGCAGATCGCTATCCTCATCAATTGTCTGGCGGGCAGGCAAGGCGCATTGGGGTTGCACGCGCCATTGCGCTGGAACCCGAACTGATCATCGCTGATGAGCCAACTGCCGGACTCGATGTATCAGTGCAGGGAGAAGTGCTTAATCTTCTCAGCGATCTTCGAGAGCGGCTGGGGCTAGCGATGATCTTTATCTCCCATAATCTTCATGTGGTTCATCATGTTGCAGACCGCATGGCGGTCATGTACCTTGGCCGGATTGTGGAGTCGGGCAATACTGAGGAGATATTTGGCGCTCCAGCGCACCCTTACACCGCCACGCTATTAAGTGCAATCCCGAATCCCGACCCAGACAAGGTGCGCGAGCGAATTTCTCTGTCTTCGGAGGTTCCCTCCTTGCTCAACAGGCCATCGGGGTGTGAATTCCATACCCGTTGTCCATGGGCTCATGAGCGCTGCTCTACAGAATCCCCCTATCATCAAAATAGTGGACTCAGGAGGGTTGCATGCCACGCCCCGCTTGATCCCGGTGCACAGCCGCCTTGCGCGGAAAGAGCCGGATAGTATTTCGTATTTTCACTGTATTGCCAGGAGCATCCATGATTTCTGATCTATCGATTCGAACCGAATTCCCGCGAGAGGTACGGGAAATTGAAAACACCTGGATTCCAATGCCTGACGGCACAAATCTTGCCGCTCGAATTTGGCTGCCGGTTGATGCCGAAAATGACCCCGTTCCGGCTATCTTGGAATACCTGCCTTATCGCAAGCGGGACGGCACTGTTGAAAGAGACCATCTAACGCATCCTTATTTTGCCGGATTCGGCTATGCCGGGGTTCGTGTTGACATGCGTGGAACGGGCGATAGCGAAGGAATATGTCAAGGAGAATACCTGCTTCAGGAGCAGGAGGATTGCCTGGCAGTTATCGAATGGCTTTCGAATCAGCCCTGGTGTTCCGGCAGGGTCGGCATGATTGGCATTTCGTGGGGAGGCTTCAATGGCCTTCAACTTGCCGCCCGCCGACCCAGGGCTTTAGGCGCCATTATCTCGCTTTGCTCTACGGATGACCGCTATGCCGACGACATCCATTTTATGGGTGGTGCAATGCTCACTGAAAAACTGGCTTGGGCAGCGACAGCATTTTCGATCGTGAATACACCGCCCGATCCGAAGATCGTTGGCGAGCGATGGCGAGAGATGTGGCTTCAGCGTCTGGAAAATAATGGATTATGGCTGGTTGACTGGATCAAGCATCAGTATCGCGACCAGTTTTACGCGCACGGTTCAATTTGCGAGAACTACAGTGACATAGAGGTGCCAACTTATTTGGTGGGCGGCTGGGCTGACGGGTACACCAATGCAATTCTGCGCATGCTGGAAAATCTCAGCTGCCCCCGCAAGGGCCTGATTGGCCCCTGGGGGCATAAATACCCGCATTTCGCGGTGCCCGGTCCTCGCATCGGCTTTCTTCAGGAATGCCTGCGATGGTGGGACCAGCATCTCAAGGGAATCGATACCGGCATCATGGATGAACCACAGCTTCGAGCCTGGATCCAGCACTCCGTTCCTCCATCTCCACATTATGAAACGCGTCCCGGTCACTGGACCTGCGATGCTGACTGGCCAGGCAGCGCCAGGAGTACAAAAACCCTCTTCGCGGTTGATCATTCGCTAACCCATGAAGCGGGGGGATCCTTTGTGGTTTCAACGCCAGAAAATGCTGGACATACTGCGGGCAATTGGTGTGGCTACTCGGTTGTGGAAGACGGCGCTCTCGACCAGAAAAATGAGACCGATATGGTTTGTTTCGATACGGAACCGTTGGAAGAAGATCTGGAAATGCTTGGTTTTCCGGTCTTGACGGCCAATGTTGAGAGCAATGTAAAGCAGGCAAATTTAATCGCTGTGCTTTCTGATGTGGATCGAGAGGGCAGAGCGACCCGAATCAGCTATGGGGTGCTCAATTTAACTCATCGCGACAGCCATGCCAAGCCGAAGGCGATGCCAAAAGGCCCGACAGGCATTCAGATCAAACTGAACGCCTGTGGACAACGCATCTCCAAAGGGCACCGCATTCGCCTGGCCTTGTCCAATGCCTACTGGCCGGTAGTCTGGCCTTCACTCAAGAAAGCGAGATTGAAGCTCGCAAATACCCAACTTGATTTGCCGGTTTGGTCGGGCAGCGCGGTTCCTAGCACGTTCAGCAAGCCTGAAGGTGCAAAACCGCTGGAACGGGAAACTCTATCCAGGAGCGCATATCTTCGAACCCGGTCGATTGACTTGATTACGGGTCAAGAAAAGATCGGTATCTATAGCCATCAGGGACATGAAAGACATTTGCATACCGGGATTGAGACACAGTCTAAAAGCTATGAGAGTTTCGGCATTCATGCTGACGATCCGAACACTGCATCCGGCGTCATTACATGGAATAAGCACTACAAGCGAGGTGACTGGTTTGCAGACCTGGAATGCTTTGTCATGGTCAAGGCGAAGGAATCATCATGGGATGTTTCTGCCTGTTTGGAAGCTAGGGGCTGCGATGGTCTCGAGTTCAAGAGAGAATGGAGTGAAAGCATCAAGAGGGAGTGGGTATGAGTGCATTTCCACGGTTCAGCGATAGTGTTCAAATGCAGACGCTGACATCTGGCAAGGTGAGCATGCGCGTTGTGGTAGAGGGCGAGGGCCCTGATGTGGTATTCATTCCGGGTGGAGACCAGACTGCTGAGGCGTATTCACAGCAGTTTGCGAGATTGTCCGATGTGTTCCGCTGCATCACCTATGATCCAAGGGGAGCAGGGAATACCGTCTGCCCTCCAGCTCCTTGGTCTATGGCTGACTATGCCAGGGATTGTGCGACGGTCATTGACCGTTTCTGCGGAGGCAGGGCTGTTGTAGCAGGGCTCTCGCTTGGAGGTCTTGTAGCCCAGCAAGTTGCCATCGATTTCCCGGGCAAGGTCCAGCTGGCCATTCCCATGGGAACGGCGGCCTTTATTGATGGGTTTACCAGGGACTGGATGCAAGCTGAAATCGACTTGCGCAAAGCGGGCATTTCCTTGCCTGAAAGTTTTCTTGCTCCGCATTACGCTGTTTATGCATTTCCCGCAAAGGCCCTTCACGACCAGGAATTCTGGGAAGAGATCAAGGAGCGGTATACGTTTCGGTTTGCGAATCGTAATCCTGCTGATCTCATCGCTCAGTGGGAAGCCTGTCTGGAGTTTGACTGCCGGGAACAGCTGAAAGACTGTCCGGTGCCGTTCCATGTAATCGGATTCTCTGAAGATGTACAAACGGCGCCTTCCATGTGCAAGGTAGTCGCCGACCTGGCACCGAACAGTGTATTCCACGAGATTGAGGGACTCGGCCATGTATCAATGATTAGCCATCAACCGGATGTGGTTTCCGGAAAGTTGCGAGAGATCGTTTTGGGGTTTTTCAATTAACCCGGGCTTTTGAACGATATTGCGTCTCTGACATGATGGTCATCTTGAGCTGTGTGCAAGGACAGGCCTCGCCTGTCAATCGGTGCATTGACAGACCCGGATTCCGGCAGACCATGCATGATTCGCCATAGATCCTGATTCACGGAATTTTCAGAAATTCAGCATTCATAGACCGAATGTCGCAAGCCCGTTGCGGTCCAAGGTTGGGTTGTTATCGGATTTGCCATTGGACTGCTTGATTTTACGATTCAAAAATGTTGCTCATGCCTTGAATTGAAGTTATAATCTCCTGCTTAATGTGAGTTTGGACTTCTTTCATTAGATTCAAGGGGCATCGGCCGGTTTCAGACAGGATCCTCGGTGATCTATCGTTTCCCGGGCGGTCTTGAAATCAAGAGCGATCGGTGCATCAGGACCCCGCAAATGCGGGGTTTTTCGTGCATGGGAACTGTTTTAAGTATCGGTGCCCCGGCAAGTATCTGGAGTTATTGGTGGGCGTAAATTACAAAAGTGCCGGTTTTCAGAATGTTGTCGAGAAAATTTCTCGGGATATTGATGATCTTGGATATGAACTGGTGCATGCCGAGCTGACGCAGCAGGGCAAACAGCCCTTGTTTCGCATATATATCGATGCACCGGGCGGCATTCGCGTTGATGATTGTGAAACGGTGAGCAACCGGGTCGGCATGATTCTCGATGTCGAGGACCCCATCCACTCGAAATACATACTGGAAGTCTCTTCCCCCGGGCTCGACAGGCCTCTCGTCCGGCCCGAGCACTTCCAGCGCTTTGTGGGCGACAGGGCTAAAATTGTCATGGCGCGCAAGATGCTGGGCAGAAAGCATTTCCTCGGCGAGATCAGCAATGCAGGAGACTCCAGTGTGACGATTGCCGTTGATGGTGACTATTTCGAGCTGCCCTATGAGGATATCAAGTCGGCTCGTGTTCATCCTGTATACGAATAATTTAACTAGGTGGGAAAATGTCAATTTCGAATAATGAAATCTTGCAGGTAGCAGAAGTTGTCTCTCGAGAGAAAGAACTGGACAAGGAAATTATTTTTACCGCGATTGAAGCCGCACTGTCCACGGCCATAAAGAAGCTCCACCAGGATGATATCGAAGTGCGAGTGGACATTCACCGAAACACCGGCAAGTATGACACTTACCGGGTCTGGGATGTGATTGAAGATATGGAAGAGAATCTCTACCCGGATCGACAGATTCCATTGACCGACGCCCGCAAGGATTCTCCCCAGCTGAACGTTGGCGATCAGATTGAAGAGCTGATGCAGGAAGTCAATTTTGGAAGGATTGCCGCTCAAGCCGCCAAGCAGGTCATCATGCAGAAAGTCCGTGAAGCCAAACGCGACCAGATTGCTGAACGCTACCAGGGAAAAGTGGGCGAGCTTGTTTCGGGATTGGTGAGACGTGTCGACCACGGCAATGCAATCATCGATTTGGGGGATGCAGAGGCGATTTTGCCAAAGAGCGGAATGATCGTTCGAGAAGGCCTTCGTCCCGGAGACCGTATTCGTGCCCTGCTGAAGACCATTGATACAGAGGCCCGGGGGCCGCAGTTGATTCTGACCCGGGTATCGCCGGAATTCCTGATCAAGCTGTTCAAGCTGGAAGTTCCGGAAGTGGGCGAAGGAATTATTGAAATACTCGGTGCTGCCAGGGATCCGGGGTCCCGCTCCAAAATCGCTGTCAGAAGCAATGACAGCACGATTGATCCTGTAGGTGCCTGTGTAGGTATTCGCGGTTCCCGCGTTCAAAGCGTTTCCAATGAAATAGCTGGAGAGAAAGTCGATATAATCGTGCACTCTGACAATCTGGGTGAATTTGTGATTCAGGCGCTTGCTCCAGCGGAGATTGAATCGATCTACATCGATGATTCGAAAGAATCGATGGATGTGGTGGTGACCGAAGAAAATCTGTCCCGTGCTATTGGCAGGGGCGGACAGAATGTGCGGCTGGCCTCAGAGCTGACCGGGTGGGAACTGAATCTCATGAGCGAATCCGAAGCATTGGAAAAACAGGATGAAGAGATGCAGGTTCTGGCAGCCCAGTTTATGGCTCAACTGGATATTGACGAGAATGTCGCGGGAATTCTGGCGCAGGAAAATTTTTCATCGCTGGAAGAAATTGCCTACGTTCCTAAAAATGAATTGCTGGATATAGAGGAATTTGACGAGGAACTGGTCAATGAACTGAGAAGCAGAGCCAGAGACAGCCTGCTGAGAAATACTTTTGCAGACGAAGGAGAAGGCATTCCAAGCGAAGACTTGCTCAAACTTGAAGGCATGAATACGGATATTGCGATTACATTGGCGAAATCAGGCATTAGAACCAGTGAAGACCTGGCAGAGTGTGCAGTGGATGAAGTTCTGGAGATCGTGGAAATCTCGGAAGAGGATGCGGGCAAGCTGATCATGACGGCACGCGCACCCTGGTTTGCTGAATAGGCTAATTGCATACATACAATAGAAACAAATCGACTATGTCAAAAGACACGGTAGAGACATACGCAAGAAAGCTTGGTATTCCGACTGAGAAGTTGCTGGACCAGCTTCGGCAGGCGGACGTGAAGGACAAGGCGGGTTCATCGACTCTTGAGGAAGAAGAAAAAAACCTGCTGAGGGAATTCAAAAGCCACAATGCACCAATGGGAATCGTTCGCACCGGGCAGTTCTCAAGGCAGAAAACTGTTCGGGAAGAGATCAGGCAATCTTCACAGGCGGGGCTGGGCCGGGCCACGCGTTCGGTACGCGTTGAGAGAAAGGTAAAGCGCAAATTCATAGACCGTCGAGTTCTGGAAGCTGAGCTGACCAAGCAAAAGGCAGCTGAGCAAGAAGGCAAAAAGCCGAATGAAGAATCTGCGGTCGGACAACAGGCTGCGGCCCAGAAAGTTCCACAGGCAGAAGCTCTGGAAAAAAACCCCGGAGCAGTTGAACCCGCAACTCAGGGAGGCACAGCCACGTTGCAGGAGGGGAAGGGCACTTCTGAAGATTCCGGTCAACTTGAGATCGGTGCAATCAAAGAAGGGATTTCTGACTCTCCAGCGTCATTGGGCGAGTCGTCAGAGGCTGAGACTGCCGGTTCCGGCATTCGGTCGTCAGAGGCTGCAATCGATCCTTTGCCGCCTGATCCTGTCCCAGAGGATGTGACCAGCAAGGGCAAAGGCAAGGGAAAACGCAAGCCGGCACCGCATGAAAAATCAAGTGGTCCCAAGACGGGTGACTTGGATGATGATGCCCGAGATGCATTCGCTGCGGCAAAGAAGAACAAATCTCCCCCCGACTCGCCGAAAGCCGGGCGAAAACGGGATGCCAAGAAATGGAGAATGGATAACTGGAATGTCGACGATGATGAATCGGGAGGCCGCGAGGAACTCCATGCCTTGAGGCGGAGAGAACGGAAAAAGAATCCTGCCCGTGTCCGAAAGGTGGGCAGTGTCTCAACCAGCATGACTCACCAGCATGGTTTTGAAAAACCCACTGCTCCGGTGATTCATGAGGTCATTATTCCAGAGGTCATTACGGTTGGAGATTTGGCTCAAGCCATGTCGGTCAAGTCCGGAGAGGTCGTTAAACAACTGTTTCAGATGGGCATGATGGTTACCATCAACCAGATTCTGGATCAAGACACAGCCATCCTGCTAGTTGAAGAGATGGGGCATGTTGCCAAGCCTGCAGTCGATGAGGATGTTGAAACAGTATTGAAAAATGAGATTGACGAAATCGACACGGTTACCACCAGGCCACCGATAGTAACGGTTATGGGACATGTTGATCATGGAAAGACGTCTCTTTTGGACTATTTGAGAAAAACCAGGGTTGTTGCTGGAGAGGCAGGCGGAATAACCCAGCATATCGGCGCATATCGAATCGGGATCAATGATCAGGAAATCTGCTTTTTAGATACTCCTGGCCACGAGGCATTCTCTGCAATGAGAGCTCGGGGCACAAAGGCAACTGATCTGGTGATTTTGGTAGTTGCAGCGGATGACGGAGTCAAGCCGCAAACTGTAGAAGCGATCAACCATGCGAAGTCAGCGGAAGTTCCGATCATTGTTGCAATTAACAAGATTGACCGGGAGGAAGCGGATTCCGAGAGGGTCAAGCAGGAACTGTCAAACCATGAACTCATTCCAGAGGAATGGGGCGGGGAAACCCTGATGAACGAGGTTTCCGCTTTAACGGGGCAGGGAATTGACGCCCTCCTGGAATCGGTCATGGTTCAGGCGGAGCTTTGTGACCTGAAGGCGAAGCCAACCGGCAAAGCGTCTGGCCTGGTCATTGAGGCTCGACTGGATAAAGGCAAGGGTCCGGTTGCGACCTTGCTGGTCAAGGAGGGGTTGCTTCAGAGAGGAAATTTTCTGCTTGCTGGAGAGCAGACTGGGAAAATTCGAGTTCTGAGCGATGACCAGGGTCAACAAATCAATCAGGCCGGACCATCCACACCAGTCGAGGTGCAGGGCCTGGAGCGGGTACCGGTTGCCGGCGATGACTTCATGGTGGTGGCTGATGAGCGAGTGGCACGGGAAATTGCATCGAGCCGCCAAGGAAAGTCCAAGGAAAGAAAGACGGCTCAACAGCAGAAGACCATGATGGATAGCATCTTCAACAGGATGGAGGAAGGAGATGCCAAGACCCTGAACATCTTGATCAAGGCTGATGTTCAGGGCTCGGTCGAAGCGCTTAAGGAAAGCCTGAACAAGCTTTCGGGCGACGAGGTGCAGATCAAGGTTGTTCATGGGCTGGTCGGCGGCATTAACGAATCCGATATCAATCTCGCGAAGGCTGTCGAATCTGTTATCGTTGGTTTCAATGTTCGCGCCGATGCAACGGCCAGAAAGCTTATCGATGCAGAAGGAATAAAGGTCTTCTACCACAATATCATTTACGATGTAGTCGACACCATCAAGGCCTGCATGACTGGCTTGATGGACGAAATCGCCGGTGAGGAACACGTTGGACTGGTTGAAGTCCGAGATGTGTTCCGGTCCCCAAAGATTGGCGCTGTTGCAGGCTGTTACGTGACCAAAGGCACGGTCAAGCGGAACTTGCCGGTGCGGGTACTGAGGGACAATATCGTTATATTCGAGGGAGCGATCGATTCATTGCGGCGATTCAAGGATGATGTCAGTGAAGTCAAGCATGGCTACGAGTGCGGAATCGGAATAAAAGACTATAATGACGTCAAGGTTGGCGATCAGATCGAGATCTATCAAGTTGTGCATAGCGCACCGACTCTCTGACCAGTCCCCACAGGTAGCCATGTTTTTGCCCAATGCAGGAAATCGATCGAACCCGCCGTGTTGGAGAGTTGATCAAGCGTGAACTCTCTGACCTTATCTTCAGTCAAGTCAATGATGATCGCATCCGTGGTGTGACCATCATTCAGGTTTCTGTCAGTCCAGACCTGAGAAACTCAACGGTTTATTTTTCCATGCTGGAAAAACCGGCTGACAAGAAAAGCATAGAGAAGGTACTGAATAAATCATCGGGCTATCTCAGGAAGCACTTGAGCAAACGCCTTGTGATGCGCACTACCCCGGCATTGTCTTTCAAATACGATGACAGTATTGAGCGTGGTTTATCGCTTGTCCAATTGATAGACTCGCTAAACGCAGCTCATGATCAATAGGAGTGGCAACGAACGCATACCTGTAAACGGACTCCTGCTTCTCGACAAGCCATCCGGCTTGAGTTCAAATCAGGCTTTGGCTCGCGCCAAGCGCTTGTTGCAGGCAAAAAAAGGCGGGCATACTGGTGCCCTGGATCCGATCGCGACAGGCTTGCTGCCCCTGTGTTTTGGAAATACCACAAGAATCGCTGGAATTTTCCTGAATTTCGACAAAACCTACCAAGTTAGCATTCGTCTGGGCGAGACCACTGAAACAGGTGATACAGAAGGCGAGGTTGTTTCCCGCTCAGCAGTCAATGCCAATATTGCCAGCATTGAGCAGGCTCTTGATCGGTTTCGGGGCAAAATCCAGCAACTGCCGCCAATGTATTCAGCCCTAAAGAAGGACGGCGTGCCTCTTTACAAGCTGGCCCGAAAAAATCAAATTGTTGAACGCGATCCCCGTGAAGTGACCGTTCACAAACTTGAAGTTATTGATTACATTGGAAACAATCTGTCTTTGATAGTCAAATGTTCTAAAGGATTTTATATTCGCAGTCTTGCTATGGACCTCGGCGAAGTACTGCGTTGCGGTGGTCATGTACAGGTATTGCGCAGGGTGGAAGTCGGCAAGTACAGTGTTCATGATGCGATTACCCTGGAGGAACTGGAAGCCATGCCTGTTCATGAAGAGAGGCATGGCTACCTAACCCCAACCGATCAAGCATTGAATCATCTTGTGGAATTTAAAATTCCGAAAGAGGAAGCATCGTCATTTTGTCAGGGTCAGCCGATTCCGCTGACAATACCCCGATGGGAGGGTTTGGGCCGCATCTACTCTGCTGATGGAATATTTCTGGGACTTGGAGAGTGCGACGGAGTCGGAAATATCTGTCCCAGAAAGGTTTTTGCCTAGAACGGGTTAGTAGGGCTGCATTGCATGGTTTCAGATCTCTTGTTGTCTGAACAATGCCAATCTGTACCGAATGGAAAATCACTCACCCTGTTTAGAAGATAATTTTACAACCATTTGAATTAAAACGGTAATTTTCAGTTTATTGCTGCTTTTACATCATAACTGCAGAGTTGTCAGCTTTTCCATTATTCTGGGTAATGAAATCATCCACACGTCACCACCAATTGGAAATTCGTCATCCCCGCCATAGACAATGAATTTACGAGTTGCTCCAACGTCATTGCAAGTCTGGCTGAAATGCTTGCCAATTTTGGGGGCTGCACCATATTTGATTTCGACAGCCCAGATTTCACTATTCGGCATTTTAATCACCAGATCAACTTCTGCTCCGGCTGCGGTGCGATAGAAATATGTTTCAGCAAAACGCGGCATGACAGAGTGAATGTTCTCCATGGCAAATCCCTCCCAGCTCTTGCCAAGAATGGGGTTAGAGAGCAATGCGTCATAGCTGTCAATGCCAAGCAAGCGATGCAGAATACCGCTATCACGGACATAGTAGCGCGGCGATTTAATCAGGCGTTTTTTAAGATTTACATGCCATGGCTCAACTCGTCTCACTAACATAAGGCCTGTAAGAATATCAATATAATTGGTGACGGTTTTTCCATCAATTTCGAGATTGGCTGCAAGGCTTGAAAAGTTCAGAGTTTCACCCTGAAGGTGAGCAAGCATGGTCCAAAGGCGCTTTAGACGTGCAGCCGGCACTTGAAGTCCTATTTGTGGAATATCTCTTTCCAGATATGTCTTTATAAGATTTTCAAGCCAGTCCATGGACATTTCCTCATCTTCTGCAAGATGGCTGCCTGGGAATCCACCTCTGAACCATAGATTTTGAATGTCATTTCTCGATATGCCGGTCTCCAGAATATTAAGACCTGTCATCTCGACATAGCTTATTCGGCCTGCCAAACTTTCTGAAGACTGGCGTAACAAGTCCATGGAAGCAGACCCCAGTATTAAAAATTGGGATGCATTACGTCCAGCCTCTCTATTCAGGTCAATTACGCCCCGCAAGACCAGAAATAAATTTGGTGTCTGCTGTATCTCGTCCAGGATAATGATTTTGTCACTGTGCGTTTCCAGAAAAGTTGTCGGGTCTTGCAGCTTTGACAAATCTCTTGGAGCTTCGAGATCAAGATAAATAGAAGGCATTTCCGCCGTTATGGTCTTGGCCAGCGTGGTCTTGCCGACTTGGCGCGCACCAAGCAGGGCAACAACCGGGTTGTGGTTGATGTTTTTTTTCAGTCTCTCTGTAATCCATCGTTCTAACATACCATGTATTTTACGACTAAAAATCCGAACTTGCAAGGTATTCAGTTCCCTGGATATGACTCATTCTACGAGTGCTGTCGATCAGGAATGAACTGCTAATTTATACGCTATAGGTCCCATTAATCGTGGGATTTCAGTTCCAGTCTAAAATATCTTTGCGGGGTTAATCAAGGTATATTTCAAGACTCTGGATATCCGGGTTAACCTGCAAGCAGCGTCCATAGGGCGTAGCACCATAGTCCTGCAGACAGAAACAAGGCGGTCAGGACGGCAGAACTGCCAGTGTCCTTGGCTTTTTTCGCATCTTCGTGGTATTCCGGGGATGCCTTGTTGACCATCGTTTCGACAGCCGTGTTCAGCAACTCCGTAATCAACACGAGCGCATGGCTGGATATGAGTGTGATTCGCAGCCAGGACTCCAGCGGAAGAATCAGGCACAGCACTGTCAGAACCGCGGCAAGAAGCAGCTCCTGACGGAATGCCGCCTCATCCTTGTATGCTAGCCTCAGCCCGGATAGCGAGTAGAGGAAAGCCTTGTAGATTCTGTTCATTCCAGTTTCCCGCCGAGGGATTTCTTTTGGCATGGCAGTATCACCTTCTATCAAGGAAAATTATCTTGCTGGCTACAGGGAAAATATGGGATATCCAGGACTGAATCATTTTGGGATGTGATTGGATGCCGCCATGGAGATTTTTTGAATGGGCATGATGTGATTCGCGGTATTGGTCTGTCAGACGGTTATGATGCTATCAAATCCTCGGACCACTGTTGTGCATGACCAGCGCACTTTTGCGATAATGTCACATATCTTGCGAATATCCCCCATGAAATCATTGGAATGGAGTTGAACGGATTTGTTCGAAAAGTTGCTGCTGGCTTTTATTTCGGCAAACCCATTGACCAGACTTTAGGCTGGTATGCAGGCAAACATGCTGAAATACAGATGCGATAAAATGGTTTAGGAAAGCCACATATTATTCTGTTTTGAAATAAATGATTCCAGTTTCCTGTTATGACTCAGGCAAGCGATTCATGTTCTCTATGGAAGAGATGAGTATTACAACCTGGCATTGCAGGAAAGCACATGTGGATATTCCAAAATCCGGCAATCTGCTGTTATCAGGGTAAGTTGGTGCACTACTGCCGTTGCCACCAGTATCCTGTCCGCAGGGTCGCGATGAAATTCTCCGGGAAGTGCGTAGGCTGCCAAAGCTATTGCATCGGTAATCGGGAGTGTTTCCGCCTTTAGACTGTTCAATGTTTCTGCAATCCAAGAACGCAATTGCATCTTTAAGGTAAGGCGTTTACCCCATGCCAATCGAGCTATTTCCAATGATGAAATACTCGAAACGAAGAGTTGACTATCTTCGTTCAGGATTATTTTCCGTGCAGCCGTCCCGAATTCATGTGGTGCTTCTTGCGACCACAGCCAGATATGTGTATCCAGCAAAATTCTCACTGCTCAAATTCCCACTCATTGACAAAGTCTGTACTCAAAATATCGCCATGAATGCTTATCTGGCCTTGCAAGGTGCCTAATTCCCGCTTATCAGGAATTTTCCCGGTATATGGGCTAATCACGACAATAGGGCGTTTGCGCAATGTCACAAGCAGCGGTTCACCAGTATATTGCACGGTTTTTAATTCATCAATACACTTCGCCTTGAGTTCTGAAATACCTATTTCCTTCATTACATTATTCATTGACTCTAGATTGTCGTTAATATAACTTGGTCAATTGACTAGGTCAATAACTGATTGTCGAATATTTGAAATGAACCGCTACCGCCAGTTGGGCTGACGATCTGTATAATTCAATAGAAAGCTAATGGCGCGAAATCGTGGGAGTCGGCTATGGCTTATTCTCATCAGGGCCCATGCAATGAGCCAAGACGGTCTTTTTGCGTTTATGGACATTACGGGTAAACCATGGCCAAAGTGAATATCCTCAGAGTTTGATTTGCTTTCTGGCCGAGATGGCATTGGTCTGGCCGGTGCTTTATCATTAGCAGCATTCGCCCAGAAGGGTTTTCATGCAATGGATTATTGACCCCTGAAGACCGTTTTACCGATTACTCCTTTCCGGCAAAATAAAACGATTTGGGATCGAATAATGCAGACAATCGCGTTTGAGGAATTTCAGAACATGCAGATACACACTGGAACAGTCATTTCTGCCAGTTTGAATGAGAAAGCCAGAATTCCTGCATGGGTGTTGGACATCGATTTTGGAACGGAATTGGGTGTCAAAACCACCTCTGCGCAATTGACCGAGCTATATGCATCAGGAGACCTGGTGGATACTCAGGTAGTTGCGGTAACGAATTTTCCGCCACTGAGAGTAGCCGGAGTCAAGTCTGAGGTACTGGTTTTGGGTATACTGGACTCAAAAGGAGTCGTATTGTTGCGCCCAGATCGGCAAGTTGAAAACGGAACCCGGGTTGCCTGAAGAAAGGAAACTCGTTCTTTATTGCGGCTATGAGGAGGCCAGGTACTCTCAAAAGACAGTATTGGCTCCCCGGGACAGACTCGAACTGCCGACAAAGTGGTTAACAGCCACCTGCTCTACCAACTGAGCTACCGGGGAACAGGCACGCAATATAATATTACAGGCTTGACAGGTCAAGCCATTTCTATGGCCTGCAAGGCAAACTCAAAAAACAAATTCGGATATTCGTGTAGAATGATCGACAATCTGGCCTATAAAACACCGTTCCCAGAAATAGGGTGCT
Organism: Gammaproteobacteria bacterium; assembly: GCA_026709505.1. Lineage (GTDB taxonomy): Bacteria > Pseudomonadota > Gammaproteobacteria > Arenicellales > Poriferihabitantaceae > Poriferihabitans. Next base: position 44,598 of record JAPOSW010000106.1, read on the forward strand.
TGACTGATTAATTTGCATGAACCGAATGTTCTGTGCGAGGAAGAATCAAAGCCAGCGTGCAGAAAACCTGCTTAGGATGCGAAAGCATCCATGCAAGGATGGCAATCTGGTCTTTTCCCATTGTTCTTGGGATGGTATGAGTGATTACCATGCCGCAATGCAGTGACCAAAAAGAGAGCAGAATCCCTTGTGGAGTAATCGATTAATATTCCCAGCTGATCCTCCCAACCCCTCCTGTATCTCATGCAAGTGTCTCGTCAATAGGCAGCAGAAGTCGTGCTAAAGAAACTGACAATACGGAATTTCAAGCGTTTTGATGAAGTGACACTTGATCTCGCAGACCCCGTAGTATTTATCGGCCCGAACAATTCCGGAAAAACTTCGGCTATGCAGGCATTGTCTTTATGGGAAACAGGATTAAAGAGGTGGAGCGGAAAATACGCAAATAAAGGAAACATGTCTGGCAAAAGACCAGGAGTGACTATCAATCGCAGAGACCTGCTGGCCATACCTCATCCACATGCAAACCTATTGTGGAAAAACTCTCGAACCAGAGAAATATCAAGACAAGGAAAATCTCAGAAAACATCGAATGTCAGGATTGAAATCATTGTTGAGGGAGTGACAAAAAGCAGGAAATGGACATGCGGGCTTGAGTTCGACTATGCGAATCCAGAGTTGATTTACTGCAGGCCTTTACGAACACAACAAGCAGAAAACTCTGAACGCATGTCGGTTCCAGAAGAGTCTTTATCCGTGAATATCGCTTTTTTGCCTCCGATGTCCGGACTGGCATCAAATGAGACCAGGCTTGAACCCGGAGCCGTCAATGTGAAGATTGGCGAAGGACGAACGGCAGATGTCCTTCGAAATCTGTGCTGGAGGATATGGAGTGAAAGCAGCGATCAATGGGAGTCCCTGGTTGATGAAATACGTGAGCTATTCGGGGTTTCGCTTGATGCACCTAATTACATTCCGTTACGGGGAGAGATTGAAATGAGTTATCAAGAGGGGAATTGCAAGTTTGACCTATCTTCGAGTGGCAGAGGCCTCCAGCAAGTATTGCTTTTGCTGGCTTACATGCGAGCCATTAAACACTCGGTAATTCTCCTCGATGAACCGGATGCTCATCTTGAAATTCTCCGGCAAAGAGAAATTTGCAGATTGATTAGTCAAAAGGGGGCAGATCTCGGTATACAGATAATCGTTGCCAGTCATTCAGAGGTAATTTTGAATGAGGCGGCCGATGGTGATAGGGTCATTGCCTTTGTCGGCAAGCCCCATCGAATTGGAAGTCATTTCAGCCAAGTTCGTCAATCACTGGCAGAAATTGGATGGGAAGACTATTTTCAAGCAGAGCAAAAAAGGTGGGTGCTATACCTTGAGGGTTCAACGGATCTGTCAATTTTGCAGGCATTAGCCGAAAGACTGCATCATCAGGATGCAGTGCACGCCCTCAAGTCTCCCTTTGTACGCTATGTCAGAAACGAGCCGAACACAGCGGCCAAGCATTTTTTTGCGTTGCGGGAAGCAGTAAGAGACCTGAAGGGCATTGCATTATTTGACCGGATGGAGGCGAGTCAGAACCCTCCTGACTTGAATTTCCTGTTTTGGAAAAAACGAGAGATTGAAAACTATCTTTGTTTCCCGAGACACTGGAGAATTTCATTGAACAATCGTTGAACGAGGAATATTTGGATGCCCCCTTGTTGCGCCATGGTGCCCTGAAGACACATTCAGAGGCCATGAGTCAATCTATTTCGAGGGTTACCGAGGCAATTGAAACCATGGGAAAGGAGTCGGCATGGAGCGACGATATAAAAGCCAGTGATGATTTCCTGGTGCCCGTTTTTCGGTCTTACTACAAGATGCTTGGTTTGCCGAATATCATTGAAAAGTCGAATTTCCATAAGCTTGCAAAATATGTTCCAGAGAGTAAGATTGACTCTGAAATAACTGAAAAGCTGGATGTAATTAGCGAGATCGCAAAATCTGCCGAACTTGTGCCAGAGTAGTCTCGAGAAGGAAAAAATTCGACCTGCTAAGCCTCTGCCAGACTTTTTCAAGATTCGAGTCGAACGATAGACCAGGATAACGGCCTCAGCCTGTTTCAAGATTCCAGGTTCAAGAGAGTTGTCTCATGTGAAAACCGGAGCATGCCGATAAAAGAAGGGTTGGATGCGATTATTGACGGCAGTTCACGGGTTCTGATATTGGGGGCCCTGCCGAGTGATCGATCACTGGAAGTACGCGAATACTACGCAAGTCCCCGCAATCATTTCTGGCGTATTCTTTCCTGCATCTACGATGAACCCATCGGGACGGATTACGAGTTGAAGCGGGCATTTCTCCACAGGCGTGGAATCGCGTTGTGGGACGTGTTGAAGGTAGCCGAACGGAAAGGAAGCCTTGATTCGAACATTCGGCGTCCGGCAGTCAACGATCTCGAAAGAGTACTCCAGAAACACCCGAGGATCAGTACGGTCGGGATGAACGGAACGAAAGCCTGGGGTCTCTTCAGCCAGCACTGGTGCAGGCACCCCGTTTTCAGAGCGGGGCGTTTGCATGTGCGTTGCCTACCGTCTTCAAGCCCAGTCCCCGGCAAGAATGTCAAGTCATTCGAGGAAAAGGCAGAGGCTTGGCGAAAGTTCCTGGTGCTATCCGGTTAACTGGTTGGAGATACGCAATCCAATCGCATGGCTGCAGATTGAAAGGCAGGCTTTTTCAGGATTCGAATCGGGTGATAAAATAACATTGCGATCAAACATCGTTATCTGCAGCCACAAACTTCTTATTTGAACCTTGATTCCTGAACGCGTTAACAACCCATATCAACTGGTCAGCGACTTCCAGCCCTCAGGCGATCAGCCCGAAGCCCTGAGGGCCTTGATCGGAGGCCTTGAACAAGGAGAGGCATTTCAAACGTTGTTGGGGGTCACTGGCTCCGGGAAAACATTCACCATGGCAAATGTCATCGCGAATACCGGTCGCCCAGCACTGATTCTCGCGCATAACAAGACATTGGCCGCCCAGCTTTACTCGGAGATGCGGGACTTTTTCCCGAGTAATCGAGTGGAATATTTTGTTTCCTATTACGATTACTATCAGCCGGAGGCATATGTTCCGAGCTCGGACACTTATATCGAAAAAGATGCTTCGATCAATGAGCATATCGATCAAATGCGCCTCTCGGCGACCAAGGCGATTCTCGAACGTGATGATGTAATTATCGTTGCTACAGTCTCGGCCATCTATGGCTTGGGTGACCCAGCCGCCTATCATGGAATGATTTTGCATGTGAAGGTTGGAGATCAGATCAACCAGCGAGATATCCTCAGGAAACTGACAGATATCCAATATGTTCGAAATGAACTTGAACTTCGACGTGCGACGTATCGAGTTCGCGGAGACGTCATTGACATATACCCGGCTGAGTCAGAGCGTCTGGCTATTCGAATTGAACTGTTCGGGGATGAAATCGAAGGCATATCCAGATTTGATCCGCTGACTGGCATTGTTGAGGAGCGAATCAATCGGGTTACCGTCTATCCTAAAAGCCATTATGTAACCAAGAAGGAGACGATTCTTAAAATCATGGATCAAATCAAGGATGATTTGAAGTTGCGACTCAAGGAGCTAAGGGACTTGGACAAGCTGGTCGAAGCGCAACGGCTGGAACAACGCACGTTGTATGACCTCGAGATGATGCAGGAAATGGGATATTGCAACGGCATTGAAAATTACTCCAGATATCTGTCCGGTAGAGGGGTTGGGCAGCCCCCGCCCACATTAATGGACTATCTCCCCGAAACTTCCATTGTGTTCATTGATGAGAGCCATGCAACGATTCCACAAATTGGAGCCATGTACCGGGGTGATCGATCTAGAAAGGAGAATCTCGTGGAGTATGGATTTCGATTGCCAGCTGCATTGGACAATCGCCCTCTAAGATTTGATGAGTTTGAGGCAATGCTTCCTCAGGTGATTTTTGTATCCGCAACACCTGGCGATTACGAGGCAACAAAAACCTCGGAAGTCATTGAGCAACTGGTACGGCCAACCGGGTTGCTCGACCCTGAAGTTGAAATACGTCCGGTTGAGTTTCAGGTTGATGATCTGCTCTCTGAAATAAACCTGAGGGTACAGGCTGGAGACCGTGTCCTGGTCACCACGCTGACCAAGCGCATGGCAGAGGATTTGACCGAGTATTTTCACGAGCACGGGGTCAAGGTTCGCTATCTGCATTCGGATATCGACACTGTAGAGCGGGTTGAAATTATCCGCGACCTGAGAAAGGGAATGTTTGATGTACTGGTCGGGATTAATCTGCTACGTGAAGGACTGGATATTCCTGAAGTATCACTGGTTGCAATACTGGATGCAGACAAGGAAGGGTTTTTGCGCTCTACCCGATCATTAATTCAGACAATTGGACGTGCGGCCCGCCATCAAAAGGGAAAAGTCATTCTCTATGCAGACAGGGAAACGGGATCTATTCAAAGTGCTGTCGAGGAGACCAATCGGAGGAGGCAGAAACAGCAAAACTACAATCAAGTCCATGGCATTACCCCAAAATCAATTATCAAGCCCGTTAAGGAAATTATCGATGGCGTGATTACGGTTGATGCGAGAACAATCAAGGCTTTAGCCAATGAAAAAATGGATGATCAGCAACTCCTCGATCATGCCGCACAATCCCCGAAACAGCTCGGGAAGATTCTGAAGCAACTGGAAAAGAAAATGTATGAACATGCCAAGAACCTCGAGTTCGAGTCAGCCGCAGCTATTCGTGATCGAATCAACCAAATAAGAAGTCACAAGTTCATTGAGCAGAGCACGGTCTAGAGACACAGGCCTGCTAAATGGCATAACCAATCGTTCCTTCGGACATTTTCTGCAAATAGTCGCCAAAAGAAGGGATGGGAATCCGGTAGTGCTTGGGAGGCTTGTTCAGTTCCATGATAATTCCAGCATGCAGGGCATTGACAAGAAAGTCATCAAAGGATGTCTTCGACTCTTTAAGGAAAGATGCGGTAATTTTACGCAGACGTGTTCGGGACAGTATCCCATTCGGCATGTTGCTGGCAGCCAAGGCAATCTGTTCGTAAACGACAGTGTCCTGAGAACAGGCTTCAAGCCGAAAGTCGTAATATTCTTCTTTGAGTTCCTGGCCATACTTGAGTATTTCCGCGAGCATGTTCTCCTCAATCCTCCCTCCATGATCTTGAATCATGCTGGCCGCTGCGACTGACACACTCTTGATGTGCTGAGGCCAGCCTTGCGAGAGTCTGGCCAACTCATTTGCCCACCTCTCCTGGATTTTGGCAGAGCCTTTGAAGCCGTAGGTATTGAAAACAGCTTGGATTGCACTGGTAGCATCCTCATGCGATATGGTGTCCAGCGTCACTACCCGGCCCCTGGCGAACCTGGAAAGACCGCACTGGCGCAACACGCTTTTTGTATCACTCAAGCCAAAGAAAGTGGCGATCAGAGGCATGCCTTTGGAATCTCGATGCAGGCACAGTCCATAGCCGCCTTCGTGGACTCGGAAACAGGAGTGTTCTGGGCTTCGTCAACAAAAATTACCATGCGGATGTCCTTGAATAAAGGTGCCGCATCACGAAATAGTTGCTCTGCAAGAATATCTTCTTGACCATGGTCACTCACCGGCTTGCCATGCATGGTGACATCCAACCCTCCGGCACTCACCGTGTAACCGCGCTTAGCCAACTCAGACAGCAGTTTTTGCCCAATACCCTTCAGTTTCTCAAGTTTCCTGGGAACCTGTTCGGGAAACCTGTCTAAAAGTCTTTCCCTCTCCCGGTTAGATTCCTCAATCATGATCATGATGATACCTGCCGCTGACCTCAGTGTTGCAGGACCAATGGATACCGCTACCCAGGGATCTTCAGGAGTTGAATGCAGGCGCACGGCCTCCATGCATTCCATCATCAGAGCTGTCTTGCCCGCACCCGGGGCTCCCTGAAAAATCATCGTACCGCCGCCAATGACACCGTCGTCAAGGCTCATGACAGCATCACGAAAGATGTCATATTCTGTTTCACGGCCTCGGAAAAATGCCTCTCTGCTGGATTCTCCACGATCTGTACGACGCAACCATTTTTCCAAAGGCATGGGAGCCACAGGTGTCGGTTTGGGAAAGAATCGATTATTCATGAATCTGTTATATCATCATATCGAATACTTAATCACTTGATTATAAACCGCTCAGCAAGTTGTCCGTTCCTGCTTGACATTTGAGTTGAAGTTGAACAGGGGCAATTTATTGATCATGACGCAAAATCCCCAAAGCAGCGGGAAAAGACTCTGAAGCAACTGGAAAACAAAGCGAATGATCATCCCAAAAATCTTGATTCGAGTCCGCCGGCACCTGTGTGCGACCGTATCGGCTAAATCCGAAACACCAAGTCCATTCAGGGTAACACACTCCGGAGAGAAGATGAAACATGTCATTCCATAGGCCCTTCAAGTTGTTCGGCAAGTAGATCAAACAGTCTTATCAGGGGCAAGCCCAGTATGGAATTCGGATCATCGGACTTCACTTGTTTCAAAAGAGCAATGCCGGGACCTTCAATTCTGAGACTGCCACAAATATCAAATGGCTGTTCTCGGTCAACATAGGATTCGATTGCTTGCGGGCTTAATTTGCGATATGCAACTTCGCAGGTTTCATGGACAACACTGCAATTCTGGGTCCGGGTGTTCAGCAAGGCTAGACCACAATGTAAAAGGACGATTGAATCAGAGGCCTGAGTCAGCTGATCAATAGCCTCGTTCCGGTCGCGCGGCTTGACAAAAATTTGACCTTCGCATTCTGCGATTTGGTCAGATCCGATAATCAGGCTGTTCTTCTGATGGGAAAGGGTTTCTGCTTTTGTTCTGGCAAGTCTTTGAACGAGTTCAGTGACTGATTCACCCTCAAGGGGACTCTCGTCGATGGCAGGCGCTTGCCAGGTGAACGCAAGGCCTGCTTTGACTAGTATCTCGCGTCTATAGGGAGATGATGAAGCCAATATAATTTGTTGGGAAGCCATGGTGAATTTTTGGATTGATGGTATTTGGCCTGTCAGAGGAAAAGTCTTGCGGCATGCTGTCTGAAGGTTCACAGGCGAATTAGGCCTGCTCTTGCCCTGATCTTGGATTCGGTGCCATTCATGAAGTTGAAAACACTTGGAACGCCCCCATTTTCATCCTGAATGTACGGGTATTCATGATGTATACAGTCACGAGCCCAAAGGTATAATTCTATATTTGAAAGTCGTGTTTCGTAGTATACTTCAAGATGCATATTTGATGATTTTAGGGAGTTGATGAATGTCAGTAACTTTGACATCGGCAGCCGCCAATCGAATCAGTAATCACTTGCGGTCGCGAGGCCATGGCGAGGGACTGCGAGTATCTGTAAAGAAATCAGGTTGTTCCGGTTATGCCTATGAACTGGACTATGCTGAAGAGATCGAAGCTTCAGATGCCGTATTCGAAAGTCATGGCGTGAAGGTCATCGTAAAGCCTGACCATTTAGCCTACCTGGACGGCATGGAACTTGATTATGTTGAAGATGGTTTATCTTCCTCCTTTCACTTCAAAAACCCCAATGTGACGGAGCAGTGCGGCTGCGGAGAAAGCTTCACAGTCAATTGACGATATCCTCTCCTTCAGGGAATTCCTTGTCTGTTCACGGGAATCAACGTTAGTGCGGCACTAATCATCCGCCCCTTGAGGGTGATTTTCCTTTCATCCGAGTTATTCTCATGACTTCAGTCAGTGTCGACATGCCCGAATTGCTTTCAGGAAGGCAATCCAGTGCAGCGGCCATTGCCATGGGCTGCAAGGTCAATGCCTTTGAATCCGAGCATATCGCATCCGGTCTGGAAGCGAGGGGCTTCAAGCGGACCTCTGCTAATGAAACCGCTGACTTGTTTGTGATCAATACCTGTACGGTAACTGCTGAAGCAGACCGTCAGGCCCGGCAATTGATTCGTCGGACCATCCGCAATAACCCTGATGCCAAAGTTGTGGTGACAGGATGTTATGCGGAAATAGCTCCAGAGGCTTGTGCAGCCATTCCCGGAGTTGATCTGGTAGTCGGAAATAGCCGTAAACTGCAAATTCCGGAGTTGGTCAAAAATCTGACCAAGGTGGAAGAGTCGCCACGGATTCAACTTGAGGATATTGACAAGCAAATCAGCCTCCCTGATCAACTGCTGGACGGGTATGAAGAAAAAACCCGTGCTTTCATTCAGGTTCAACAAGGATGCGATCAGGGTTGTACATTCTGCATTATCCATAAGGCACGTGGCCCGAACCGGTCGTTTTCCATGCCGATGATCAAGCGGCAGTGTCACAAGCTTATCGAGAATGGATACAGGGAAATTGTGCTTTGCGGAGTGGATATTGGCTCTTACGGGTCGGATCTGGAGCATGGCTGTGATTTGAGTGGCTTGATCAGCCAGATTCTTGAAATCGAAGGAGATTATCGAATTCGACTGAGTTCAATTGATCCGGCACATATAACAGGCCAGCTGATTGATCTCATGGCTTCGGAAGATCGTATCTGTCGTCATTTGCACTTATCGATGCAGAGCGGCAATACCCTGATTCTCAAGAGAATGAAGCGAAGGGCCACTCGAGAAGTGCTTTATGAGCGTGTTCAGGCATTGCGGAAAAGGCTGCCGGAACTCGTATTGAGTGCTGATGTCCTGGTGGGCTTTCCAACCGAGACCGACGAGCATTTTGCGGACACCATCAGGGCGATTGATGAATTGGAAATCGCCTACCCGCACGTGTTCAGTTACTCGCCACGAGAGGGAACGCCGGCATCACGGATTCCCTCTCAGGTGTCGAAAGAGATCAAGAAAACACGCGCCAGAATTGCTCGCGATCAAGGTGCAGTGGTGTGGGGCAGGTTGGCAAAACAGCTGGTTGGACGAGTTGAACGCGTACTGATTGAAAACAAGATGGATTCACAGGAGCCGGGTCGGTCACTGGGCAGGATGTCCAATTATTATCCCGTGCTGTGCAGGGATGCCCCTGGGGCAGGAACATGGCAGGATATTCGGATTACCGGTATTCTTGATGGGCATCTTGAAGGTGTTGCAAGCAAAGCTTGACCGCATTCGATTTTTGCGTTTTTTATCCTTAGGCGCTTTTTTAAGTCGTTATACTATCTGTTTTTCCGGCGGGCATAATGCTTGCCAGTTACAGGCATATGTTCATTCATTATTTGAGGGTTTTCAGTGAGACTTACTGGTGCTGATATTGTCGTCAATTGCCTGAAAGATGAGGGCGTCGAATATATATTCGGCTATCCTGGCGGTGCGGCATTGCATATCTACGACGCAATCTATAACCAGGGTGCGGTTAAGCATATTCTGGTTCGTCATGAACAAGGTGCTACACATGCGGCTGACGGCTATGCGAGAGCGACGGGTAAACCGGGTGTGGTGCTGGTGACTTCAGGCCCGGGAGTTACCAATACGGTAACCGGTCTTGCTACTGCTCATATGGATTCCATTCCCATGGTAGTAATCACCGGACAGGTTCCCTCGGGCTTGATTGGCGATGATGCGTTTCAGGAAGTCGATACGGTTGGCGTTACGAGGCCCTGCGTCAAGCACAATTTTCTGGTCAAGGATGTCAAAAAGATTGCCGAGACCATAAAGAAGGCCTTCTATATTGCGATGACTGGAAGGCCCGGGCCTGTTGTCGTCGACATTCCCAAAGACATCTCTGCGGAGACCGCGGAATACCACTATCCCAGAAAGATCGAAATGCGCTCCTATCAGCCTCGGACACGCGGTCACGGCAAAATGATCAAAAAATCCGTGGAATTGCTGCTCAGTGCAAAACAGCCGATTATCTATACCGGAGGCGGGGCGATACTGGCAGAAGCCGAAGTGCCTCTGACAAGACTGGTGGACAAGCTTGGATATCCATCGACCAGCACGCTGATGGGGCTTGGCGCGATTCCGGCCAGGCATCCGACCTTCCTTGGCATGCTTGGCATGCACGGTACCTATGAATCAAATATGGCGATGTATCACTGCGATGTGATGTTGGCTGTCGGGGCACGGTTTGATGACCGGGTAACGGGTGATCTTGACAAGTTTGCCCCGAATGCGCGAATCATTCATATCGATATCGACCCTTCTTCAATAGGCAAGAATGTTTCAGTGGAAGTGCCGATCGTCGGGGACTGCAAGTCTGTTCTGGAAGACATGCTAGAGTTGCTTGAAGGGGTTTCCGATTCCATACATCGTTCAGCGGTTGATGACTGGTGGGAGACGATCAAGGGATGGAAGAGGGTTGATTCATTGCAGTACGACATGAGTGATACGGTAATCAAGCCGCAGTATGTCATTCAAAAACTGTTTGAGATTACCAAGGGAGATGCTTACGTCACTTCGGATGTTGGCCAACACCAGATGTGGGCGGCTCAATATTACCAGTTTCAAAAACCAAGACGCTGGATAAATTCTGGCGGCCTTGGCACGATGGGGTTTGGATTGCCTGCGGCGATGGGAGTCCAGCTAGGGTTTCCGGATGATCTGGTCGTTTGCGTGACCGGCGATGCCAGTATACAGATGTGTCTGCAGGAACTGTCAACTTGCCTTCAGTACAACTTGCCGATCAAGGTTTTAAACCTGAATAACCAGTATATGGGTATGGTGCGACAATGGCAGGAGTTCTTCTACGATCGTAGATATTCACATTCATACATGGATGCCTTGCCGGATTTCGTGAAACTCTCGGAAAGCTATGGGCATGTTGGCATTCGGGTTGACAGTCCCAAGGAGGTAGAGAGCGCAATACAGGAAGCAATCAGCATGAAGGACCGATTGGTGTTCATCGATGTGATCACCGACCCCGAAGAGAATGTCTACCCCATGATTGCGGCAGGCAAGGGCCATAATGAAATACATCTCAAGCCTTCCAGGGGCGAAATTGAAAATCGGGAGCTAGCCTGATGAAACGGATTATTTCGCTGTTGCTTGAGCACGAACCCGGGGCGCTTGCACGGGTTGCCGGGCTATTCACTGCCCGGGGGTATAACATTGAATCATTGACTGTAGCACCGACAGAAGACCCCTCTCTTGCGCGAATGACCATTGTTACCACAGGATCGGACGCTATCATAGAACAGATTACCAAACAGCTTAACAAGCTGGTCGATGTCGTCAAGTTACGAACCATGTCTGACGGTCGATATCTTGGCAGGGAATTGATGCTGGTCAAGGTCGTAGCGGGCACTCCAGACCAGAGAAATGACATGCAGCGTCTGGTCAGCATATTTCGGGGGCGTATAATCGATGTAACGGATGCAACTTACACGATTGAAATGACGGGGAATTCGGATAAAGCCGATGCCTTCCTGCTGGCATTGAATGATGTTGAATTGATCGAGGTTGTCCGCTCGGGAATTCTGGGAATAGGCAGAGGCAAGCACATTCTGCGAGTTTGAGCAGTCCATTATCAAAATATGGGTTTTCTGGATAAGGGGATTTTCCATTCGGCGACTTCAGCATAAACGAGATAAATGCCCGTCGGTGGGCGGCATTCTGAAATAACAATCACGGGAAATTGGAAATGAAAGTTTTTTATGAGGGCGATGCAGACCTGAGCAATGTTCTGGGAAAAAGAATCGTCATTATTGGATACGGCTCGCAAGGTCATGCACATGCGAACAACCTGAAGGACAATGGTGCAGATGTTGTAGTTGGCCTGCGTGAGGGATCTTCTTCCTGGACCAAGGCCGAGCAAGCGGGATTGGCGGTAGCAGAGATTAAGCAGGCCGTATCGGAAGCCGACGTCATCATGATGCTCTGCCCCGATGAATTGATGGGCGGCATTTATTCGGATATTGAGGAACTGATCAAGGATGGTGCAACTCTGGCATTTGCCCATGGGTTCAACATACATTTCGAATACATTCGACCACGGAATGATCTCGATGTCATCATGATCGCGCCGAAAGGCCCGGGGCATCTGGTTCGATCCACTTTTGAAAAAGGCGCTGGTGTGCCATGCCTGATTGCGATACAGCAGGATGCGACCGGGAATGCCCATGCCATGGCTCTTGCCTATGCATCAGCCATTGGTGGCGGTCGCGCCGGGATTATTGAAACCACATTCAGGGAAGAGACCGAAACCGATCTGTTCGGAGAGCAGGCGGTTCTCTGCGGCGGTGCAACTTCGCTGGTTCAGGCAGGGTTTGAGACTCTGGTTGAAGCAGGCTATGCACCGGAAATGGCATATTTTGAGTGCCTGCACGAACTCAAGCTAATCGTTGACCTGATGTATGAGGGTGGTATAGCGGATATGCGCTATTCGATTTCGAATACGGCAGAATTCGGCGACCTGACCCGCGGCCCGCGGATTGTCAATGAGCAGACCAAGGCAGAAATGAAGAAAATTCTGGCGGAGATTCAGTCCGGCGAGTTTGCCCGCGAATGGATGGATGAGAACGCACAAGGCGGAAAGCGCTTTCCGGAATTGCGTCATCGGGGACGGCAGCATCCGATAGAGGAAGTGGGCGAAAAGCTGCGTTCCATGATGGCCTGGATTTCAGACAACAAGGTCATCGATAAGTCAAAAAACTGATTGCCACAATGACTTGAGAACCTGTTCGTCATTGTTGATTGACGACCTGCAAAATGTGCGGGCTTTGCAATTCCCGCTGATTGTCAAGCGCATCTGATGAATCAGCGAGATTATCCAGTTATCGCCAGGGAAGGGTGGACTCATGTCACCCTCGTCTTGTTTGCCAGTCTGGCAGCGACCTACTTTTTTGGCCTTGCATCGTTTCCGGTCTGGCTGCTGGCGGTTTTCGTCATTCAGTTCTTTAGGGATCCACGCCGAATAATTACCGTTGAAAAAGGCGCGATCGTTTCTCCGGCCAGTGGGAAGATCGTGTCAATATGCGAGACTGTCAACCCTTATCGGGATGGGGATTCGGTATTCATGATTAGCGTATTCATGAATATATTCTCCGTTCATTCAAACCTGATTCCGGTTGCGGGCAAGGTGGTCGATTATTGGTATTGTCCCGGACATTATGTTAATGCGTCTCTTGACAAGTCATCCCAGGAGAATGAGCGAGCCGCACTCCATATCAGAACCAATGACAAGCATGATGTGTTTTGTGTGCAGATTGCCGGGTTGATCGCCAGAAGAATAGTCTGTCATGTCAAGCCCGGAGATCTGGTACGGATCGGCCAGCGCTATGGCTTCATTCGTTTTGGATCAAGGGTGGATTTGTATATCCCGAAAACCAGTTCCATCATGGTCAAGCTTGGTCAAAAAGTCCACTCAGGGAATGATATAATTGGATTTTTGCCTGTAAAATGATTGACCTATTCGGTTGATTTAAAGCAAAATGCCTGAACCAAGGATTTCCGGTCCTCGAAAGGGAATTTACTTCCTGCCGAGCCTGTTTACCACGGTCGGCTTGTTTTTTGGTTTTTATGCCATCATTCAAGCCACCTTGGGTCATTATGCCCAGGCTTCCATTGCCATTCTGATAGCCATGATCATGGATGGTTTTGATGGCCGTGTTGCGCGTTGGACAAACACAACGAGCGACTTCGGCAAGGAATATGACAGTCTGGTTGACGTCATTTCCTTTGGAGTGGCGCCGGGCATGCTGATCTACTTCTGGTCCCTGCAATACCTCGGAAAAGCGGGGTGGTTGATCAGTTTTGCGTTTACAGCTGCAACAGCGCTCCGTCTAGCGCGCTTCAATACGATAACTTCCAAGGAGAATAGGTATTTCTTTGGACTGGCTTGTCCGCCTGCCGCGGCTTTTGTTGCCTTCTGGGTCTGGAATTTTCATGATGCCGGATTTGCCGGTTCCGAGCTGATTGGACTGAGTGCCTTGATAACATTCCTGATGTCCATGCTCATGGTGAGCAGAATCAAGTATCGAAGTTTCAAGGATCTTGATCCCAAAAACCGTATTCCATTCATTCTTCTGCTGGCGATTGTTGGAACGATTGCACTAATATCCTTTGACCCGCCGCTGGTGTTGTTTGTAATGGCTTTGGCTTACGTATTATCGGGTCCTGTGATGTTTGTGATTGGCAGGTTCAAGGGTGTTGAACAGTCTAATGTTTTTCTGGATGAAGATGAACTCGATCCGGAAGACGGTACAGAGAATGATTCAAGTAATGTCAAGGTGCTGGGGACAAAGAACAATTCAAAATCCAGGTAGAAGAGCAAATATCAACATGCCAAATCCAGGGTCAAGTGAAACTGAATTTTCCAGTCGAGACCCGGAATAATTTTATGCGATCCGTCAACAGCCCGTTGAAGGAAATTCCGATTCCGGGCAGGCAGCAGTTCATTTTTGAACAGAATGGATTTTCAGCGTTGCCTGCAGTTCTTATGTTCTGGTTAATGATCAATAAGCCGTTTAAGCTTGAAAAGGAATTCGGTGAAACATCGTAAAGGCATGACTGAAACCCAAGAAAAGCTAAAGAGTCTTTTTCATCCGGGTGCCGGACGAATCCCGCCGCACCTGACCGGACGAAAGCAGGAGCAGGACTTTTTCCATGATTGTGTTGCTAGGTTACTGGATAGAACTTCCCCAGACCAGGATATGATCATTTATGGTCCACGCGGCAATGGCAAGACCGCAATGCTGCGCTATCTGCAGAAAGAGACGCTGGAAAAAACCGGCAAGAGGCTGGATATTGCATGGGTTACGCCACGCAAGTTGAAAACTGTGGATGAACTGGCCAGGGCCATCTCTGGAAAAGACCGGAAAATTCTGGAAAAGGTCAAGAGCCTGGGGCTATCTGCCAGTATAGGAATTGCCAGCCTCAATGCCGAACTGGATATATCGAGGGCAGCCGCGGTGACCGAAGACCTGCTGCAGGAAAAAAGCAGGAAAACCCCTCTTGTCCTCATTATGGACGAGGCGCACAACTTGACCCCCGACATGGCAGGAATCCTGCTGGATGCCAGCCAGAATGTGCGAGGGGAAGGCTGTCCGTTCTTTCTGGTCATGGCGGGAACCCCCAACCTCGAGACGACGCTGCAACGGTCCAGTGCAACCTTTTGGGACAAAAGCAATGTATTCCCATTGGGTCGTCTTTCCGTGGAAGATGCCAGGCAAGCACTGACCATACCTCTGAATTCTTGTCAGGTTGCTTGTGCACAAGAAGTTGCTGAAGAAATAGCCTTGCGTGCCTACAGCTATCCCTACTTCATACAAATATGGGGAGACTGCATTGCCAGCCAGCTTGTTGCAGCCGGGTCACGAGAATTGACAATGGATATTGTTCTTGAGGCTGAGCATACTGCGATTGCCAAATGCACGACTGTTTATCGACAACGCTACAATGAACTGAACAAAATCGGCTTGATTGCTTTGGCTACCGATATCGCCATTGCTTTTGATGAATTTTCTGATCAATACATGCCGGTGCAGGAATTGGAAAAGCTGGTTAGGTTGTCTTTTCAGCAACAGGGGTTACCAGTTACTCATGAAGCAGTGCAAGGGGATCTCCAGAAGTTATCGCATATCGGTTACATATGGGAGATTGCTGTTTCTAGTGAAGTGGAAGGAGAAGATCCTATGCTTTGTTATGAACCCGGCATTCCAAGTCTGATGAGATTTGTCAGAAGACAAGCGCCACCATGATCCTGCAGGGAAGCCCGGTCTGTGCTCTGAAGAATACAGGACGATTATTGATCTGCATCTTGGCGAAATCACGTGTCGGTTAAGGTCCCGACTCCATTCCGGACTGCAGCATTGTTCAAATGCCAATCCGTGGCTACGCACCATCAGGTAGCCAGTGAGGGTCGACAGATATGTGCTATCCTGATTTCCTGATAAAAAAACTGCAAAAAAATTGTAGTTGTAAATTCATTTCTGTTTGTATAGACTTCGCTCTATGCATTACACAAGTACAGCATTGACACTCTCCAACAAGATCGCTTCCAGCGAATACTTGCTGCTTCTACTGCGCCCAGCGGCGCAGTAATCTCCCACCACAGTTCAATTTGTCTTTTCTGGTTGGTTGCAAGCCAGCCGGAAACCACTTTTACATGCCTGTAGTCTGGGTAACGAAATGAAAGAAAAACTTGTAATTTTTGATACTACCTTGCGTGATGGAGAACAGAGTCCGGGAGCTTCCATGACACAAGAGGAGAAAATACGAATAGCACGTCAACTTGAAAAAATGAAGGTGGACGTGATCGAAGCTGGATTCCCTGCGGCCAGTCCGGGAGACTTTGAGTCTGTCAATGCCATAGCCGGTCTAATCAAGGACAGTGTTGTCTGCGGTCTGGCTCGAGCAAATCCTGACGATGTCAGCAAGGCGGGCGAGGCCCTGAAAAAGTCCAATGCATCCAGAATCCATACCTTCATTGCGACCTCGCCTATCCATATGAAAAGCAAGCTTCGCATGTCCAGTGATCAGGTTGTAGAACATGCTGTCGCGGCGGTAACCCAGGCACGGCAATATACCGATAATGTCGAATTCTCGCCTGAAGATGCTGGGCGCTCGGAATTTGACTTCTTGTGCCGCATTATCGAGAAGGTCATCAATGCCGGCGCAACCACAATCAACATCCCTGACACAGTCGGATATAACTTGCCCGGTCAGTTCGGAAGCTTGATTGAAAGGATGATCGAAGCCATCCCGAATTCGGACAAGGTCATATTCTCGGTTCATTGCCATAATGATCTGGGATTGGCAGTAGCCAATTCCCTGTCCGCTGTCATGGCTGGCGCCAGACAGGTCGAATGCACGATAAACGGCTTGGGCGAACGAGCTGGCAATGCCTCGCTGGAGGAGATTGTGATGGCTGTCCGAACCCGGCAGGATGAATTCAACTGCAATACCGGTATCGATACCACGCAGATTGTCCCTGCGAGTCGACTGGTTTCAAATATCACTGGATTCCCTGTGCAGCCGAACAAGGCAATCGTTGGCGCGAATGCATTTGCGCATGAGGCCGGCATTCATCAGGATGGGGTTATAAAGGCCCGTGAAACCTACGAAATCATGTCTGCGGAAGATGTCGGCTGGGGCTCAAACCGGATGGTTCTCGGAAAACACTCAGGACGGCATGCATTTGTCGATCGGCTCAAGGACCTGGGGTTCGAGTTTTCAAGCAACGATGAAATGAATGATGCATTCCGTCGATTCAAGAAAATGGCGGATCGCAAGCATGAAATATTCGATGACGACCTTCAGGCTCTGGTCACGGAAACAGGCAATCGCGCCGAAAACGATCATTTCACCCTGAAACACCTGAAAACGAGTTCTGAGACCGGCACTGTACCATCATCAAGAGTGGTGATTGAGATGGACGACAATGAAGTCGCTTCAGAGCAATCAGGCAATGGTGCCGTTGATGCGACCTTCAAGGCGATTGAAAAGGTATTGAATACCGACAGCACGCTTCAGCTGTTTTCCGTGAATAGCGTAACCAGCGGAAGTGATGCCCAGGGAGAGGTCAGCGTTCGCCTTGAAAAGAATGGCGAGATTTTCAACGGTCATGGTACAGACCTTGACATTGTTGTTGCTTCAGCAAGGGCCTACATAAATGCTGCCAACAAAATCTACAGTCAGGAAACGCGAATCCATCCTCAACGGGTTTCTGGAATATGAGATGACCATTCTCGACCGGCGCCGCACGCAAATACTGGGCCAGATGGGGATAGCGATCTGGAAGTCGCGTCTGTATCCAGATGAAGGCGCAACCGGGGAAGGTCGGCCAGCAGGGAACAGGATCGAGCTCGTTGAGGAGCCAGAAAACATCGAGATTGTTGATTCTGGACAGTTCGCAAATCTTGAAGAGGTTGCTTCCGCAGTGCGTGGGTGCCAACGATGCCCACTTTATCGAGAAAGGAAGAATGCTGTACCCGGGAGGGGTAATCCTGCCGCTGACTGGATGTTCATCGGGGAAGCTCCGGGGCGGGATGAGGACTTGCAGGGGTTGCCCTTTGTAGGCCGTTCGGGCCAACTGCTGACCTCCATGATCAGCGCCTTGGGATTGGCACGTGATCAGGTGTTCATTGCGAATGCCATCAAATGCCGTCCGCCGAATAATCGCGATCCGGCAGAACACGAGGTCGAACAATGCAAGCCTTATCTCAAGGCGCAGATTGACATGGTTAAACCTCGTGTAATTGTTGCGCTAGGCAGGATCAGCGCTCGGCTGCTGCTCGACGCTCACGAAAAAACGCCAATGTCCGAGTTGCGCGGGGCTGTACACAGATACGAAAAGACGGGGATACCGCTCATCGTTACCTACCATCCTGCCTATCTGCTGAGAAGCCCCGACCAGAAGAGGATCGCATGGCAGGACTTGCTGCTGGCCAGATCTCAAATGAACTGAGGCAAATATCGAGAGAACACTTCGACAGTCATTCTTTTCTGATGATCAGTTTTTGCCCTGCGACGACTTCGGACGAATAGTCCATGCCATTCATTTCCTGAAGTTGCTGTAAAGGAACCCCAAAGAGGCTGGCGATTCTCTGCAGGCTGTCGTTTTTTCTAACGTAGTAAATACCGTCGCCAACCCTGAGTACAGATTCCCCTGGTTTTCTGCTGGCAATCAGCGATTCAGCCGCTTTCGATTGCGTTTTTGGATTCTGCAAACTGCTGTTTGCCGAAGCTCCTGCCTCTCCCAAATCGACAGCAGTGACTTCTCCTTCAAACCGGGTTATCGGAATACGGAGTGTCTGGCCAGGGTATATCGTGTCTGACTCAAGATTATTCAATCGTTTGATTATTTGGGTCTTGGTGTTGTATCGGGCAGCAATGGCATCCAGATACTCGCCTTTCTTTACATGGTGAATGTCCCAGGCCAACTCATCCCAGAGTGCGGTTTTGGCCAGTGTGCCCGACAGCGTCACGGCCAGTTCAGCAGGGACCGCGATTTGATGGCGGCCAGTCGGGGGGGTCACGCCTCGCAAATACCCCGGATTCAGTTCCTTGAGCAGGTCAGGGTTGAGTGAGAGCAACGATGCCAATAGAGCCAAGTCAGTTTGCTGCTTGGCGTCAATCACGGAAATGGTTGCTGTTTTGGGTATGGGGCGGAGATTGACTCCATGCTTTTCCGGATCCGAGATGATATTGCGAATGGCCACAAACTTTGGCAAGTAAGATCGGGTTTCCCCTGGCAGTTCAAGGTAGGAATACGTTGTCGGACGCTTTGCGCGCAAGTTTTCATTTATCGCTTTTCGGACACGGCCGGAACCTGCGTTGTAACTGGCTAGGGCTAATTCCCAATCGTTGTCGAATTCGCTCAGCAGGAAAGAGAGATAGTCCAGAGCAGCTCGAGTGGATTGTATGAAGTCCTTTCGCTCATCGACCCACCAGTCCTGCCGAAGACCGAATCTTTCTCCGGTCGAGGGAATGAATTGCCATAATCCAGCAGCATTTGAAGTTGATACTGCAGTGGGCCTGAGTTCGCTTTCCACGATCGGAATAATCGCAAGATCATAGGGCAAACCACGCTTCTCTATTTCCTCAACGATGTAGGGAAGATACCAATAGGCGCGTTTTGATACTCGTTCAAAGTATGCCGGATGATTGCTGTACCTTGCCTCGAATCTTTCAATGAGCTTATCGCCGGGGTTGGAATATTCAAGCTCAAAACTTTGCTGCAGGAAATGCCATAGATTCATGTCTCCGAGTAGGGTTTCCTGAACTGTCTCGGTAACTGTTGGATTCAGGGAGGCCGTTTTTTCAGATGGTGAATTTTCAGTGGTTTCAGCTGCGGGTGCCCGGTCGATTTTTGATCCGGCAATTATCTGGTCGGCCATGGCATTCATTGATAGCCCAATGAGCAGTATCAACACTAGCGAAAGCTTCCCCCAAAGTACAGTCAAGGCGATCATCAGGCGTGCATTTCAAAATAGTGCGTGATATTGGCCATTGGCAGTCAGTCAGGATACAGCGGCGTAGAGCGTATATAGCAGTTGGACAGGCTTGAAGTCAGATTGCCGAGAGTAGGGTGAACCGTAACCTTGATGGATGGATTGTAGTGAATGAAGCCAATGATTGGGTTCGAGGGAGAAGCTCGAAAGTATATAATATACCGTTTTCAACCAGAAAGAGTAATGAAAGATCCCATCAGAATATCAATAACCGGCGCAGCCGGCAATATTTCTTATGCGCTGTTATTTCGCATCGCAGCAGGAGACATGCTCGGCAAGGACCAGCCGGTTGCGTTGCAGTTACTGGAGATCACCCCAGCCATGCAGGCTCTTGAAGGCGTTGTCATGGAACTGGATGATTGCGCTTTTCCCTTGCTTGCTTCGGTAGATATTTCAGACGATCCCGGGGTGGCTTTCCGCGATTCCAACATTGCGATGCTGGTCGGTTCTAAACCACGTGGGCCGGATATGCAGCGCTCTGATCTCATTAAGGACAATGGGGCCATATTCTCGGTGCAAGGCAAAGCATTGAACGACAATGCGAGTCGCGATGTAAAAGTGATTGTTGTCGGCAATCCAGCAAATACCAATGCATTTATTGCGTCAAAAAATGCCCCGGACCTGAACCCTGCCAACTTTACAGCCATGATGCGCCTTGATCACAATCGCGCATTATCGCAATTGTCGGCAAAACTGGATCTTCATCACACTGAACTCGGCAGAATGACCGTATGGGGCAATCATTCCGCAACCCAGTATCCCGATATCACGAATGTTGCAGCAAACGGAGCAGGGGTTTCCGACCAAGTGGACCAGAATTGGCTGGTGAACGATTTTATACCGACTGTTCAGAATCGCGGTACGGCCATTATTCGTGCACGGGGCGCATCCAGTGCCGCTTCAGCTGCCTCAGCTGCAATCGATCATATACGAGACTGGGTTTTGGGCACACCCGAGGGCGACTGGGTCAGCATGGCAATTCCTTCCGATGGGAGCTACGATATTCAGGAAGGGCTGATGTATTCATTTCCGGTGACCTGTTCGGGTGGTGACTATCACATCGTGCAAGGCTTGAATATCTCTGATTTCAGTCGTGAACGCATGAGTGAAACCGAGCAAGAGCTGAAAACTGAAGTAGAGGCTGTCAGCCATCTTGTATAGCGTAATGCCAGGGGTTTCGCGATCAAGAATCGCCTCAATTCTTCCATGGCTGGAATGAGTGAATTTGGCGGGTTTTGCAAGGCGCTGGCGTATGAAGATCAGCGTCATTATCCCGACTCATAATCGAAGGCGTCTGATTGGCAGGGCGATTCATTCTGTTCTCGCACAGACTTGTCCCGTTTGTGAAATACTGGTCGTTGATGACGGTTCGACCGATGGTACGGACGAGATGGTCGTTGCTGACTTTCCACAAGTCAGGTTGATTCGACAGGCAAACCGTGGAGTCAGTTCGGCGAGAAACACGGGAATTGTCCAGTCTTGCGGTGACTGGCTGGCCTTTCTGGATTCGGATGATCAGTGGCTGCCCGACAGGCTGAAAAGGCAGGTTGAGACGTTGTCTCAAAATCCTGGGGCCCAAGTCATCCATACTGATGAAATCTGGATACGCGGTGGAAAACGCGTCAACCCGGGCAGCAGACACCGAAAACCAAGTGGCTGGATATTCAACAATTGCCTGCGCCTTTGCTGTGTATCGCCATCATCGACCATGATTTCCAGGACAGTTTTCGATGAGGTAGGAAGCTTTGACGAGTCGCTACCCGTTTGCGAGGATTATGATCTCTGGCTGCGAATGTCGACCCGCTATCCGTTTCATCTCGTCGAAGAACCTCAAATCATCAAATATGGGGGGCATTCTGATCAATTGTCGAAACGATACTGGGGCATGGACCGATTCAGGGTTCAGTCCATCCTCAATCGTCTTCAGTCCGGGCAATTGAATCCAACCCAAGCTCAGGAAGCAAAAAAGGTGCTACTGGACAAATTGTCAATTCTGGTGAATGGATTCAAGAAACGAGAAAACCATGCCCAGGCTGACTACTACCAGGCATTGCAGATTCGCTGGGGTCATTCGTGAAGTTCATCATCAGCGCGTATCGTGCTGAAGCAGAGTCACTTCTTGATTTCTCCGATTTTGTTTTTGACAAGTCGATTCGCGAATTTCAGGTTTTTCGATCAGGGCAGGCGGTTCTGGGCATTTCAGGCGAGGGGAAGAAGCAGGCTGAAAAGCTGACGGCATTGCTGATTTCACGGTATGTTCTCGACCTAGGGGTGAAATCTTCGCTCTGGTTCAATTTTGGAGTTGCTGGCTCAGGCTCTCATGTGCCCGGAAGTCTGGTTTATGCTAGTCGGGTTGTAGATGCCGAAACCAAAAACCAGTGGGAACTGCTTGCCCGAGATGCTGGCGATGTATCGGTTGCGACGCTCAATACTGTCACCAAGCCCTCTAATGAGTATCAAGAGGGGATGATTTATGATATGGAAGCATCGGGCATTTTGAGTGCCTTGTCGAGCCATTCTCTCGCTCGACAGGCCCTGGTCCTGAAATTGATATCGGATGGGCCGGATTATCCATTTCATTGCTTGACGAAATCTGATATCGTGAAACTGCTAGGCGATGCCCGACAGAAACTTTACTCGATCATTCATGCATTGCAACAAGACGAGTGATTCCCATTAATGATAAAAGCATTTGCATTCACTACGCTAGAATGCATCCAAATGTCTTATACTTGAGCGAACAGTTCCACATTCAGGAAAAACCATGATTCAACGATACATCGGGCAATTGCCGTCATTGCTGGCATTCCTTCTGATTTCGATAAGTCCCTTTTCGTTCGCTTTTGACGAGGAAGAAGAGGCAAGGATTATTGAGAAGCTAAACAGGATAGCATCTGGCGACATCATGATTGAGGATGTGGAGCTCTCTGAAGCAGAAGGGGTTTATATCGTAACCATGGGCACAAGAGAGTTCTACATCTACAGTCATGGTGACTACCTGTTGGTGGGGGACCTCTATGACACGGTTAGGCAGGTCGATGTTGGACAGGAGCGCTCCAACAAAAAGATCGCGCAGGCTATCAGTGAAGTATCGGAAGCCGATATGATCATGATGGGTGAACCTCTTGACAAGTATGTGACGGTGTTTACGGATACTGACTGTTTCTACTGCCAGAAGTTTCACACGGAGGTCGAAGCCTTGCAAAGCCAGGGAATCCAGGTTCGATACCTCATGTTTCCGCGCTCAGGCATCGGCACCGAGAGCTACTTTGAAGCGGTCTCCGTATGGTGTTCCGATAATCAAGCGGATGCAATGACCCTGGCGAAGGCGGGCGGCACTGTAGACCCCGCGGAGTGCGATAACCCGGTTGCCGATCAATACGAATTTGGCCAGTTGATTGGCATTCAGGGAACCCCAACCATCATTTTGCAAAATGGCAAGGTGATCAACGGGTATGCCCCGCCGGATGTGCTGGTTTCGGAATCCGGATAGTTTCGGAATTAGCCGAATGGGTCTTCAGCATTTGCTGATGCCGGATTCTAGGAGTCGGCAGCACCTTCCTCAGGCACTGAATCCGATGGGGAAGCTGGCGCTGATCCCTCGAAATGGCTGATTCTACCATCGGCGAATTCGATGAACAGGGTGCGTCGAATGACACTGCCGGTTTTTCCATCCTTGAGAAAATAGTAGTAGTCCCAGCGATCACGGTTAAAGGGGTCCGTGATCAATGGTACTCCCAGAATATCCGCCACTTCATCCTTGGTCATGCCTAGGCTGATCGAGGCAATCATCTCGTCCGTCAGTTCATTGCCCTGCTGGATATCTGGGCGATACAGACACCCTGATGACATCATGGTCAGGGCAACGATGAACAGGCATAGTTTGTATCTGGGATTAATCATTTCAGCTGTTGTCAAAGATACTTGACCATCGCGGTCTCATCGCAGTTGTTGAATTTTCGGCAGTGGACACAGGCATTCCAGACTTTCTCGGGTAATTTTGCCATATCCACCACCGTGAATTCCAAATCCTGAAAAAAACCGACGACATAGGTAAGCGCCATCAATCTGGCCAGCCCCAGCTCAATCGACTCTTTTTCCAATTGCTGAACCAGGCGTTTGCCCAGACCCTGCTCTTGGTAGTCAGGATGAACCGCAAGGCTGCGAATCTCGGCAAGTTCGTGATTATAAATCATCAGCGAGGCGCAGGCGGCAAGGCGACCGTTATCACGAATAATTCGGAAATTCCTCAGGGAATGATAAATATCGGTGTTTGAGCGTGGCAGAAGAATGTCAGCCTCTGAATACATCTTGAGAAGCTCTGAAATGTCAGGAACATCCCCCAGCGTAGCCTCTTGAATCGCCAGGTCAAGATACATGCTCATAGCGAGCCTACCGAAGCCAGCAACTGTCGGGCATGTGTCAAGGTCTGGGATGTTGCTTTCTCTCCGCTGATCATTCTGGCAATCTCAGCGATTCGCTCCTCATTGGACAATTTACGGATCATGGTTTCAACACCGTCATCTATGCTCTTGGTAACATTGAATTGATGGTTTCCATGAATGGCTACTTGAGTCAGGTGTGTAATGCAGATGACTTGCCCCCTTTCGCCTAGCTCCCGGAGTTTCTGCCCTATGGCATTCGCCACCTCGCCACCGATTCCGGTATCGACCTCATCAAAAATCATGGTTGGTGCACGAGATTCCTGGGCTAGAACAACCTGGATGGCCAGCGATATTCTGGACAGCTCCCCTCCAGAGACTGCCCTGTTCAGCGGCTGAGCGGGTATCCCGGGATTGCCGGAAGCCCGGAATTCGACCGATTCGTTGCCATGGCGGGTAATCCCATCCCCATCTTCGGGTGCCAGACAAATCTCGAAGCATCCGCCCTGCATCCCAAGGCCATGAATGATAGTGGAAATATCTTTCTGGAGTTGAGTCGCGACCCTGTTTCTATTCATTGAAACAGTCGCACATAGATCGAAATACCGTGCGCTTGCCTGTTCCAGCTGTTCCGACAATTCCGAGATTTCAGCTTCGGGGTCGGAAAGATTATCCAATTCCTTCTGGATGCTGCGCATGTGTTCTGCAAGCTGCCCAGGCTGGATTTTGTGTTTGCGAGCCAGCGAGTGGTACTCGGAGAGCCTGTTCTCGATGTACTGCAGGGATTCTGCATCGAGTTCACTGTCATTAATGAGTGGTTCAAGTTGCTTGGAGGCTTCTTCAATGTTGATTTGCGCCTCGGAGAGCATTTTTCTGACTTCAGCCAACTCCTGCGCGTATTCAATTAACGGGTCAAGTCGGGATATATGCCTGATGAGATGGCTGTTCAAACTGTCTGTATCGCCGCTGTAGAGATGCTCATGAATTTCTGATGCGGTAGAAATCAGTTCGACTTGATGGGCGCCTCGACGCTGACTGAATTCCAGTTCGTCCCATTCGCCGTCTTTGGGGTCAAGCTTCTGGATCTCATTGAAATGATAGTTCAGTATCTCGAGATGTTTCGCATCAGCTTCGCTTCTTTCCCGGAGTTCCTTGATTCGCTGCTTTAGATCTCGAATCACCTCATAGCAGGCACCCACCCTATGCATGAGTTCCGTATTGCCTGCCGCCTCGTCAAGCATGTCTCGTTGAACTTCTCTCTTGAGCAGCGACAGGTGCTCATGCTGGCCATGGATATCGACGAGCAATTCGCCCAATTCACGGAGTTGTGCAGCTGTCGCAGCATGATTATTGATGAACCCTCGGCTTGATCGACCTTTGCGGATCACTCTGCGTAAAATGCAGTCCGTGCTGTCATCCATCCCCCCAGCGCTTAGCCATTGCAGGGCTGGATGATCTTCCGCAAGGCTGAACCCCGCCTGAATCTCAGCCGAGTCCTGTCCATAGCGAATTTGTGTCGCTTCCGAACGGTCTCCGAGCAGTACATTGATCGCATCGATGATTACAGACTTGCCTGAACCGGTTTCTCCGGTTAAAGCAGTAAAGTTCGCCTCAAACTCTATTTCGAGGTTTTCAACGATGGCGAACTGGCGGATTTCAAGCCAGTCAATCATGTTAGCCGTGCCAGCCGAGCTTGTTATTCAGGGTTTCAAAATAGTTGAATCGACCTGACTTAACCAGTTTCAGTTTTCGTTTTGCTCTGGATATGTGAATGATTTCTGAACCGTCAAGCTCCATCAGCATCATGCCGTCAAGGGCGAGATTAGGTGGGAACTCGTTCGGCTCGATATTCGAGATATGAATTTTATCCGTCTCCGACAACAATATCGGTCGATTGCTCAGCGTATGCGGGCAGATCGGCGAAAAGCAGATCACTGGCAAATCCGGGTAAATTATTGGGCCACCGGCAGAGAGAGCATAGGCAGTTGAGCCGGTCGGGGTTGAAATAATCAATCCATCGCCTCGCGGCTTGGTTACGTATTGATCATTGACATGAATGCTGAACTCGATCAGCCTTCCCATGTTTCCTTTGGACAGGACAATGTCATTGAGTGCCGTGCTCGATAATACCTTGTTGCCGTCTCTGACAACTTTGCATTTGAGCAGGGTGCGCTGTTCGATGTGAAAATCGCCCTCCAGAATTGAACTGATTGCGCATTCGAAATTGGACATTGGAATATCAGTCAGAAATCCGAGCCTGCCGAGATTGATGCCAACAGCGGGCACTCCGAATTTCGATAACTCCCTGGCAACGCTTAGCATGGTGCCATCGCCGCCGACAACTATTGAGAGGTCCAGTAGCTTATTCGGCGGCTTGTCCTGGTCTTCCAGACGCATCCCGTCAATCTGCGAGGATGTGGTATGACCCAGGTAGACGGCCAGGCTGCTCTTTTCAAGAAAATTCTTTACATGAATAACGGCATCAGCGACGCTGTGGTCATTGAATTTCCCAAAAAGGCCTATATTTTTAATGTGCACGACTTCTAGATTCCGACTTGGCAGGATAGTATGCATTTTACTGCTGCATGCATGTTTTGTGGTTCTTGAATTGCCATGGATTAATCCAGCAAGACTGTATAATTTTATACGTAGACTGACTGCAAAGATGCGCAGTTTTGCTACGCCTGACAATGCAGGAATCGATTAACCTACAGTTTGCAAGTGTCTAATGGTTCATTCAGATCAAATGGCGTTGAACGAGAGAGCGGTCTTTGTTCTCGATAAACTGGTACGGCACTATATTGATGACGGTGTTCCAGTAGGATCGAGAACGCTCTCCAAGCTTCCGGCTGCGGGCCTCAGCTCGGCAACGATCCGCAATGTCATGGCTGATCTTGAAGAATCAGGCTTCATTCACTCTCCGCATACTTCTTCCGGTCGCATTCCAACAGCAAAAGGGTATCGCTTCTTTATCAATAGCCTTATCAAGGCTGATTCTGTTGACAGTAAATCATACCAGCAGATCTCAGGGCGGTTTGAAGGGGTTGCGGACCCGTTGAGCATTCTGGTGAATGCGACGGAACTGCTGTCTCAAATCACGTCTTTTGCGGGCATTCTTTCCACGCCTGACGTCAGTTCGACCTGTATTCGTCAGATCGAGTTTATCCGGTTGTCAAGCAATCGGGTGCTGGCGATTTTGGTTACTGAAGACGGTCAAGTGCAGAACAAGGTTTTGTCAACCGAAATCGAATATACCGGTTCAGATTTGGTCGAGGCTGCCAATTATTTCAACCACAAGTACAGTTCACAGTGTATTTCCGTGGTCCGTCGCAAATTGCTGGCGTTGATGAAGAAGGATCGCAAGAAAATGAAAAAGGAAATGTCCACTGCCGTCAAGATGGCCAGCAAGCTGTTCGAGCAGAATACTTCGACATCGGAAGATGTATTGATCAGTGGGGAGAGCAATCTGCTATCGATTGCCGACTTCACTGAAATCAACCGATTAAGGACACTGTTTGAAACATTCAGGACCAAGGAAACCCTGCTTGATCTACTGCAAGGCAGCTTGTCCGAATCAGGCATCACCATTTAC
Source organism: Gammaproteobacteria bacterium (assembly GCA_026709505.1). Classification (GTDB taxonomy): domain Bacteria; phylum Pseudomonadota; class Gammaproteobacteria; order Arenicellales; family Poriferihabitantaceae; genus Poriferihabitans. The sequence goes on from JAPOSW010000106.1 coordinate 72,490, forward strand.
ATCGGCGAGGAGTCGGGCATTGAACCACTGCGCGACTGTAGTCTTATCTCGGCGCCCTACAAGCAGGATAATCAGATTGTCGGTGTACTGGGTGTGATCGGTCCCACTCGCATGCATTATGAGGAAGTCATCAATACCGTTGACATTACCGCCCAGATTGTCAGCAATGCCCTGAGCATGCAGTATTCCGCCTAGTTCATTCCGGTTGGGGCATGAAAGAGGAGACGACTCCCGAAAGACTGCTTGCGCAGTTTGAGCCGCAAAAGAGTTGGCCGATTCACGAATGGGCACCCACTCAGGAGATGGACATTGGCCTGTCGATTGATCGCTCCGGCAGGTGGTTTTACAAGGGGTCTGAAATTACCCGGGAGAGGATGCTCAAGTTCTTTGCGTCCTTGCTGGTCCTTGAGAAAGATCAATATTTTCTGATCACGCCACAGATCAGGTATCCGATATTCGTTGAAGAATATCCTTTAATGGCTATCGATATTGAATCCCAAGGGCAGGGGGAGGAACGCCGTATCTACTTGCTTACAAATATGGATGACATAGTCCTGGTGAACAGGGACAATCCGCTGCGATTTGAGCAAAATCCTGCTACCGGTCAAGTTTTGCCAACAGTGCAGGTCAGGGATAATCTCAAGGCGAAACTCACTCGATCCGTCTATTATCAACTTGTCGACTTGGCTGTGGAGACGCCTCGTGACTTTCCGGATGACGGGTCAGATTTTCATGTATGGAGCGATGGCGAACGGTTCTGCATGACCTGAAATAGTTCGCATAAAGCACGAGTGCCTAGCACTTGTACAACGCTTGTAGTTTTCCTGCCAGCCGGAGCTGGATATTCAGACGGAAAAGCAAAAAGCAGCCAGCGAGACATTTCGGTCACTGCAACATGCAAAACCCATTGCTAAATTTTTTACCTGCCTGAAGTCTTCACCAGTCAGAAATTGGCCCGCATGCTGCAATTCTGCTAGCTCTTGCCAGTATCGAATTGCCTGACTGATCAAAGTAAAATTCAGTGTCGCCATAGCCAGACTCATCGGACTTAACGGAGGCAAGTTTTCGTCTATGCAGCTTGTACATTGACTAAACAGTCATGGTTGTTTTAGGCGAATCTCAAATATTATGCAAGAAACACTGAAAAATGGAATATCGAACATCGAATTATCGGACATCGCAACCGATTCAAATAGTGATGACGAAAATGTTGAAGGCCTGGATGAAAATGAAGGGTCTTTAGGTGATTATCCAATAGATGATCTGTTGATAAGGCATCAAAGCAGAACAGTCAGTGATGTTATTCGTAGAATTCAACAGTCAAACTATGTAATGGATCCAGATTTCCAGCGAGATTTTTTATGGAATGAAGACAAGCAGAGCAAGCTTATCGAGTCGGTTATCATGCGGATACCTCTTCCAGTTTTTTATATGGCCGAGGATGAAGAGGGTCGCATGATTGTTGTTGATGGTTTGCAGTGCCTTACTACCTTTCATCGCTTCATTACGGATAAGTTCAAGCTAAAACTGCCGGACCGAAATGAACTTAATGGCCTGCAATTTTCCGGTCTTCCAACAAGAATAAAAAACCGGATAGAAGATTGCAATCTGATATTTTACATAATCGATTCAAAGGTTCCCGAGCGGGCCAAGCTCGACATATTTGAAAGGGTTAATGGGGGGGTACCCTTGACAAATCAGCAGATGAGAAATTCATTGTTTATGGGGAGCTCCACAAGATTTCTCAAAAAAGAGACAAGAACACAGGTTTTCTTGGATGCTACTGGCGGTAGCTTGAATCAAAAAACCATGAGAGACCGTGAATTTGTCAATCGATATTGCGCATTCAAGCTTTTGGGCTTGGGTGAATATCGGGGAGATATGGATCAATTCCTGGCTGATTGTCTGCGTACAATGAATAAAATGAACGATTCCCAATTATTCGGGATTTCAATAGAATTTCAACGAGGGCTATCAAATAATCGGCTATTGTTCGGCCTCAATGCCTTTCGAAAACATCAACCGGGTCAGGAAAGAAGATCCGTATTGAATGCTTCGTTGTGGGATGTTATGTCCACTGGGCTTTCATGTTATGACGAGGCACGCATCAACTCGTTGGCAGGTCCTGTCCGCGAATCAATTTACCAACTTCTGGAAAACGAGGATTTCAAGGTTGCAATCACATCAGGGACTAATGACGCCAAGAAGGTAAAGGCACGGTTTGAACTTGGGTATAGAACGCTTGCGGAGGTTCTCGGTGATTTCCCGGCTTGATTTACACAACTTCAAATGCTTTGAAGAACTCAAGCTACCTTTACAGCTGCTGACTCTTTTATCTGGAGATTGCGCTTCACGAAACTCGGCATGGTGGCAGATGTTATTGGTCAATTTAGCCAGAATGCCTGCAGCATTGGAATTTGCGAAGATGGCGGGGCATGGCTTGAATGGGGGTTCTGGGGAGAATGTAATGAGATGTCAATGCGTGTGAAAAGAGTTCAGGGGAACTCGCCACTGGTGATGGGTGGGATGAGCTGCGAGGGGAGTCAGAGTCGTGTTTCTCAAACTTGAACTTTATGCATGATTGTTGTTCTAAGCTTTCAGGAATTCCATTTTCAAGGAGTGCGGCCGAGTCCTGCATTGTATTATTTGGCATTCTTGATCGACTAGCATGTGCTTTTGACGAGAACGGAGAAATAAATACTGAAGGATATAGAATTCACGAGGGTTTTTTGAAGGTGATCGATCACTTTTCTCAGACTTCTACGGATACGGAAAAACAGAGAATTCGTCGGAAATGACATTTTCTGATCCAGAAGATTCGTCAAGATCTTTATTATTGTTCCGGGCATGCAAAAATCTCCCGCTCAAATTTACGTGTGCGCTTCACATGGCCAGTATCCAGGGAGGTGCCGGTCCGTATTGTTTACATTGGCCCTAAAATCACAAGGCGGTAACCAATTTCCCAAACCAGGGATTGTTCTCTTGCTGCACATCAGCAAATTACAGTTTTTGCCGGCCTTCGTTCAGAAACAAGACGCTTCTCCAGCCCAGGATAAATGAGTAAGTCTGTATCGGAATGCGGGAGGGGGAGCAAGAAATTCCAGCCTTAAATTATCCATTTCGTTTAACCGCGATTACAGCTACATCGAAAATTAAAACATAATGATGCAGCTTCTTACATGATCACAAATACTGCTATTCCGTAGAATCCCTGACAGTAGAAGCATGTAAAATAGATGCTGTCGTCTATGTCAATATTCATGACTTGAGTGAATTGGATTATCCTATTGCCCATCAATCAACCTTGTCAAACAAGCACTGAAAACTAATTTGGGCATATGATTGTTTTGCCAAGACAATAGCCAAGAGACTTGAATTATTCGATGCGCATTTAATTCCTATTCATATCATAATTTCAGAAACTACAACGATGAGCTGGCAGAGAAACATACTACGAGTAAACCTAACTGAAGGGACTGCATCTACAGAGCCCCTGAACATGGAGTGGGCTAACGATTATCTGGGAGCTCGAGGACTGGCCACCCGATATCTTTACGAAGAAATGGATCCAGCAGTGGATGCCCTAAGTCCTGACAATGTCTTGATTTTTGCAAACGGGCCATTAGGCGGGACCATGGCATCAACCAGCGGTCGCTATGTCGTGGTTACCAAAGGACCGTTGACAGGAGCGATCGCCTGTTCCAACTCAGGCGGAAAGTTCGGCGCCGAAATGAAATACGCCGGGTTTGATCTAATGATCATTACCGGTAAGTCAGATCGTCCGGTTTATCTCAAAATCTCAAACAATCAAGCTGAATTGCTGCCCGCCGATGAGATCTGGGGGCAGAGCGTCTGGCACGCCGATGAATGGATTCACAAGCAGCATCAGGAACCCGAAATGAAGATTGCGGCAATCGGCGTCTCTGGTGAACAGGGTGTGCGTTATGCCTGCGTGGTCAACGACCTGCACCGTGCCGCTGGACGATCAGGAGTCGGAGCGGTCATGGGAAGCAAGAATTTAAAGGCAATTGCTGCTCGCGGATCGCTTGGAGTAGATAGTGAAAATCCGAAACAGTTCATGTCTGCCATCCAGAAAACCAATGGCATTCTGCATGGAAGCGGCAATCGACGGGGCTTGTCGCGCTATGGCACGCACGCCATGCTGGATAGCATGCAGGAGTTCGGTGGACTTCCCACCCGAAATTTCCAGGATGTTACTTTCGAAGGTGCGGGCAACATCAATCACGACTCTGTCACCACGAAAAACCGTAATGGTCATACCAATCTGATTCGAAACGCGGCCTGTTTTGGATGCACCATCGGATGTGGACGTATTGCACATATAGACCCTGAGCATTTCAGTGTCAAAGACCGTCCTGAATACCATATCGCATCGGGCGGACTGGAATATGAAACGGCTTTCGCATTTGGCCCGGTTGTTGGTGTTGATGATCTTGATGCATTGACTTTTGCCGGTTTCATGATGAATGAGCACGGCATGGACCCAATTTCCTTTGGCGTTACTCTAGCTGCCGCAATGGAGCTGTATGAACTGGGAGTGATCGCCAAAGAGCAGACTGGCGGGATTGACCTCCGGTTTGGCAGTGCAGAGGCATTGGTCACTATGTCCGAGAAAACCGGCAAGCATGAAGGTTTTGGCAAGGACCTGGGTCTGGGTGCAAAGCTATTGTGTGAAAAGTATGGCCGTCCGGAACTGGCAATGGTTTCCAAGGGGCAGGAGTTCGCGGGTTACGATGGCCGTTCCATGCAGGGCATGGGTCTTGGTTATGCAACCAGCAACCGGGGAGCGTGTCATTTGAAGCACGATACATTTGAGCAAGATTATCAGACTCCGGGGACGGAGGGCAAGGCTGAAGCCTGCGCCCGAACTCAGGATTTTGTTGCAATGGTCGACTCGACTGGCTTGTGCCTATTTACAACCGGCACCTGGGGATATGAAGATTATTCGGTTATGCTCGATGCCGATCTGCCTGGTGAATGGAGTGTCGAGCGTCTTCGTCAGACTGGCGAGAGGATATGGAACCTCGAAAAACTGTTCAATTTGAAGGCTGGACTAACTAGGGCAGACGACACATTGCCTCCCCGTATTCTCAAAGATCCCGTCCCTGCAGGGTTCAACAAGGGCGGCGTCTGCGAACTGGATGTAATGCTGCCCGAATACTACAAAATCAGAGGATGGTCGGAGGAGGGGATTCCGGGTGCCGACAAACTGGGCGATTTAGCCATTCAGGCTTGAAGCATTACTGCATCTGATCCTGAAGCAGTCTCTCACTCAGACTGACGGTATTGAATCCGGCATCCACATAAGTGATCTCGCCAGTGATGCCTGATGCCAGGTCCGAGCATAAAAAGGCAGCAGTATTTCCCACTTCATCGATGGTAACAGCCCGGCCAAGTGGTGCAATTTTTTCGAAATGGCCGAGCATCGCCCTGAAATTCTTGATGCCTGAAGCTGCCAGTGTTCGTATTGGGCCTGCAGATATTCCGTTCACTCGGATGTTCTGGCTGCCGAGGGATTGAGCCATATAACGTACATTCGCTTCGAGACTTGCCTTGGCCAGTCCCATGACATTGTAGTTTGGCATGGAACGGACGGCGCCAAGATAACTCAAGGTCAGCATGCTGGCATTTCGTCCCTGCATAAGCGGCAATGCGGCTCTGCCCATTGCAGAGAAGCTATATGAACTGATGTCATGAGCCAATGCAAACCCCTCTCGGGTGACTGTGTCGAGATAGGTTCCATCGAGTTCCTCTCGATTGGCAAATGCAATGCAGTGGACAAGCGCATCCATACCGTCCCAGTGCTTTCCAAGACCGAGAAATAAATTGTCTATTTCATCATCACTTGAGACATCGCAGGGCAGGATTATGTCTGACCCCAACTGCCCGCCAAGATCAACGACCCTGGATTTCAGCTTGTCGTTGGGGTAGGAAAATGCAAGTTCAGCGCCTTGCCGGTGCATGGCTTGCGCAATGCCCCAGGCGATGGAACGATTATTTGCGATGCCGCAGATCAGTGCTTTTTTTCCTGCAAGAAAACCCATATCCAGGTCGTATGATTGAAAATAACAGCCGGTATTCTACACCACCTATCAGGCATTGATTGAAGGGGCTGAATCTGGGGGTTCGAGAATTTGTGCGAGATTAGCTAGATGGGTAAATCTGCCGAGCATGGGGCAATATCAGTGAGCAATAGAGCGAATGCCACTTCGCCATACTGTGTTTTGTTGTTTTGTTGAAAACGTCCGGTGGCTTGAAGCTAGCGTAGATCGAAACTCACATCGCGCACGAAGATCCTGCGAAAGTCCCTGAGCCGCCAGAACAAGCGTTCTGCCTCGTTGCGCCGCCTGCTGCATGCTTCCCGTTCGTATTGCGATGCGGCTGCTCTTCGGCGGCGCCACGGGCGTGAAACCGGGGTCGGCTGCCAGCTGGCGGGCTTCGTTGTCTTCACAGGCGCGGTCCATGACCAGTGCCGGCCGGTTCGGCCGCTTCAGGAGCGGCCGGGGGAGAGCGCGAAGGCCACGGCTGTTCGGGCATCCGCAGCCATATGAAGCCTGGCGTTCCACCCGCCCCGGGACTTGCCGATGCACTGCGGGCCGTTTTTTCAAGAGCGCCCGTGCCGTCGGCATGCACCCTATGCGGGTGCTGTCGAGACCCAGGGCCGCCACCCTGACCCGGATCATCTGCTCCCGCTGATAGCGATCATGCGGTCAATGCACTCTGTACTTGCGTGAGTTCCACTGGCCTGTTCCTCCGGACTGTTCCAGCCAAAATTTACAGGTAATGAGATATATCACATTCACGGGATTATGTGTTCACACGATCTAGTTCACAGATCAATGTTTACATCTTGTTTCAAAATTGAATTGACCTGCAATTCTCGTTCATAAACCCCCGTATTTTTCGGCGGTCATCAGTTTAGATGAATCATTTCAATAGTTCACCTGCCAGTTCATTTGTTTTCTGTCACGATGTCAAATATCCGGGATATTATTGAAATATGTTTAAACCCCATTGTTCAGTAGATCATTCAAGGATAAAATACGCATAAATTGAAAATGCAAAATTCAAATTATGCAAATCAATTTATTTGAAATATGATTGATCGAGACATTTCTCCTTTCCTGACCCGTTTGTTTAAGCAATATCCTTTTGTAACTGTAAACGGGCCCAGGCAGTCGGGCAAGACTACATTGTGCCGAGCTGCTTTTCCGCAACTTCAATATGTCAATCTCGAAGATCCAGATAAGAGAGAGCTGGCAATATCCGACCCAAGAAGATTTCTTGAACGGCTTAATGAAGGTGCAATTCTTGATGAGATTCAACGTGTGCCGAATCTTCTTTCTTATCTTCAGGTGTTAGCAGATGACCTGAGACGGAATAGTCTGTTCATCTTGACGGGGAGTGAGCAATTTCGGCTCTCTGAAGCCATTACTCAGTCTCTCGCTGGACGCACTGCCTTGCTTCGCCTTTTGCCGTTCTCGCTTGTAGAGCGTGATCGGATTGGCGCCAGTTCCAGAATTGATGATATTCTGTATTCAGGTTTTTATCCAAGAATCCATAATGAAAAACTAGAGCCATGGCAAGCACTAGGGGATTATTTTGAAAGCTATGTCGAACGCGATGTACGAAGAATTGGTGAAATTCGGAATCTGGCAAACTTCAGACGATTCATGCGTTTATGTGCAGGCCGAGTTGGGCAATTAGTCAATCTGTCTTCTCTTGGAGAAGATGCTGGAGTTTCTCATACCACTGCAAGGAACTGGCTGAGTATTTTGGAGGCAAGCTACATAATCTTCCAGCTCCCTCCGTTTTATGTCAATCTTCGCAAGCAGCTGGTGAAATCATCAAAAATTTATTTTTATGATGTTGGGCTAGCAAGTCACCTGATTGGTATTGAAAATGCAGGGCAGATCAGCACCCATCCGCTAAGAGGTCAGTTATTTGAAAATGCCGTTGTTATGGAAATTCTCAAACACCGCTTTAACCGAGGTCGTAAGTCCAACCTGTCTTTTTTCCGGGATAGTCGAGGCATGGAATGCGACTTGCTTTATGAAAAAAGCAATAGCATGGTGGCCATCGAAATTAAATCCGGTGCAACGGTTGCTTCCGACTGGTTTAAATCTCTAGACCGGATCGCAAGGCTAATACCTGAAATCAGTAGCAAGAATATTGTATATGGGGGTTCTGAACGTCAATTTAGACAGGATGCTGAGATTTTTCCGTTCAATGGCATGCACGAAATGCTTGAGCAAATCAGGGAGGCTTGACAGATGCAGAATATAGTCAACGGCATTCCCGTATTCAAGGCCTAATCTCGCATGACTGAGTGAACCGCTTTCATATCATCATGAAAATTCCTGTAAAGCTGATTCAATATCGATAACTTGTCCTGGTGAGGCTATACTCATAATCCACTCCCTGAGTGATTTTTTATGGCGTGAAGCCGGATTGCTGTAGTTGCATTCAAAAAGACTAAATCCTGATCTGATTACTTTGGTATCCGACCAGTCCGATATCGAATACACTCAATGGGTATCACAGACTCTGGGAGCGCGGATATATTCAGAATCATCAGGAAATCAGCCAAAGAGCAAGACTCCTTATTTGCTTCGAGTGTCTGGAAACACGATCCAGCTTGAATTTGTCAGAGACAAACGCAAACCCTTCATCCCAGTGATTGCCCCAGGTTTTCCGGCAAGAGGCATAGATCCTCTACTGCGAGCAATTGGAGTCAAGCAGGGAGCGGTGATTGACATGACTGCAGGCTGGTGTGCGGATGCTTCCAGAATTGCTAGTTCCGGCTGCAGCATCGTTGCTTTTGAAAATAACCCATTGGTTTACGTCCTTGCCCAAAATGCGATTGAGCATTGCCAGAATTCCCTCATCCGGCAGCACCTGGATCTGAGACATGCAGACAGTATCCAGACATTGCAGTCAGAAACCACAGAGGCGGATGTGATTTACCTGGATCCAATGTTTCCTCTTCAAAAGCGTGATGCCGCCTCGCCCAAGCCAATTACCTTGTTGAGGGAACTCGTCAACCATTCTCAGGGTAGATACTCCTTTGATCGGATGCTTGATGTGGCCATGAGTTCAAACGCACGACGCATCGTAGTGAAGCGGCCACATCACTTGCCCGCAACCCAGAGAGGGAAGGTTGGTGAAATCAAAAGTAAGCAGATTCGATACGACATTTACTATCCAGGACCGAACATTGAGAGTCGATTCCACCCTGTTTTATCTCAGTCTAATTCCTGAGTCGGGCTGTTATGGGGAAATTGCCGGGTCCGAGGCGCTACATGCCAGTAAGTCCAGACGCCTGATTGTGGGTGATCACTTGTATCTGATGGATGGAAAAGGGACCATGGCGCTAGCCAGAATTCTCGACCAATCGCCTCATGACGAGATACTGAAAATCCAGGTCGAGGAGACGGAATATATTCCGTCTCCTCGACCGCGATTGACTCTCGCCAGCGCTATTGCCAAGGGCGATCGTCAGTCTGCTCTACTCGGTATGTCGGTACAGATGGGAATGAATCACTACACGCCTCTGGAATGCGAGCGCAGTGTGGTCCGCTACACTCCAAATATGCAGCAGCGATGGAATAAGATAATTCTTCAGTCGTGCAAGCAATGCCGGCAGCCTTACCTGCCGATACTCGGTCAGCCCATGACACTGGAAAAGTTATATGAATCAAAGAGGGAGCCAGTATCAAAAGGCGCTTGTGTCATTATCGCAGGCGATCCTGATGGAAAATCCCTGGATTCAATGAACCTCTCAAATCCACTCCACCTGGAGGAGATCATTCTCATGATAGGACCCGAAGGAGGGTTCAGCAGTTCGGAAAAACAATTCCTCAACGACCAAAAGATATTAAAATTATGCCTGTCAGATCATATTCTGCGAATTGAGACTGCCGCCGTTGCAGCTTGTGCAGCAGTTCACCAACACATCATCTCCAAACGCTGAAAGGACAGAAACCAAATGCAGCATCCTCAAAATCTGGTTTGGATAGACATGGAAATGACCGGTCTATCCACAGACAATGACAAAATTATCGAGATTGCAAGCGTTGTTACCGATGCTAACCTGAATATTCTTGAACAAGGCCCGGTACTTGCGATCAAGCAGTCATTGGAGCGCTTGGTTGCCATGGATGAATGGAATACTCGCACCCATACCAAAAGCGGCTTGATCCAGAGAGTGCGTGAATCGAAAATAAATGAACAGCAGGCCGAATCCGAGACTTTGGAATTCATCAAACGATACGTAGCCATCAGTGAATCTCCCCTGTGCGGCAACTCGGTTTGCCAGGACCGTCGATTCATGCATCGGTTAATGCCGACATTGGAGAAGTATCTGCATTATCGCAATCTTGATGTCAGTTCCATTAACGAGCTGGTTCACCGTTGGAGGCCGGATCTGATCAATGGGTTCAAGAAGCGCAACTCGCATCGGGCGCTTGATGACATCATGGAGTCGATAGAGGAACTCAGGTATTATCGAAAGGTGTTTTTCAACGTTCTCGCTCCCAGCTAGACAGGTCTGCCTGGAGAATTAAATTCAGGATCGTCGCCTATTCGCGATTTCCAGTGCTTGGAGCTTGCTGACGTTTTGAGGCTTTGGAGTGTTGTTGTAGCGCCCAGTCAATGTGTTCATCGACCAGCTCTGAAGTTTGGCCTTGATGGTTCTCCAGGGTTTTCGCAATCGTTTCCGATGCAGGGGCATTGCCTAGCGCTACCGCAATGTTCCGGAGCCATCTCTGGAACCCAATCCGGCGAATGGCTGACCCCTCTGTCCTAGTCAGGAACTGCTGTTCGCTCCAACTGAATAGGTCAATCAAGCGAGTACTGTTCAGGGAGTGTCGAGGTGCGAAATCAGGTTCCCGGGTTATTTTTGCATAACGATTCCATGGACAGACAAGCTGACAGTCATCGCAACCGTAAATTCGATTGCCTATGGATTTTCTGAACTCGACAGGTATGGGTCCATGCAGCTCGATAGTGTGATAGGAAATACAGCGGCGAGCATCGAGAACATACGGGGCTACGATAGCCTGGGTAGGGCAAACGTCTATGCAGGCGCGGCAGCTACCGCAATGCGGTGTGGATGGCGCGTCAATCGGGAGAGGCACATCGGTGTAAATCTCACCGATGAAGAACCAAGAACCCTCATGCTTGTTCAGAAGATTTGTATGCTTGCCAATCCAGCCAAGACCGGCTTTCTTTGCCAGAGGCTTTTCCATGACCGGGGCACTGTCGCAAAAGACCCGATGCCCAAACGGTCCGATTTCCTGTTCGATGCGTTTGGCAAGCTTGTTCAGTCTGGAGCGCATGACCTTGTGATAGTCTCTGCCCAACGCATACCGGGAAATATAGCCAATATTGGGATCTTCAAGAACCGACTTGCTCGCTGACATTGGTTCAGGCATATAATTCATTCTCGTTGATATGACTCGAATCGTTCCATCGATGAGATCATCTGGCCTGGTGCGTTTTGCGCCATGCCGAGACATATAGCCCATCTTTCCGTGATATTGATTTTCAAGCCACTTTGCCAGACGGGTTTCAGCCTGCTCAAGATTGATGTCGGATATGCCAATCCTGTCAAAGCCCAGCTCGGAACCCCAGTGGCGGATTAAGCGGGAAAGTTGCTTGATCTTGATCTTATTCATGGAGAGACAAATGAATGTCCGGGATTTCAGTATCGGCTTATTGCCATGCTGCATTGGAGTATATTGGAGCCAGTTTTCAGAAGGGCAAAATTTCCAATGCGCCAAATGGCTTGCTCACTGATTGTATATCATCGACAAATCCACTCGCTAGCGAGTGCCAGTGAACAGCAACATGGAAAAATAGAAACCATGAGCAAAAGTCGTTTACTTTACAATACTATTTCGATCATGCTGCTTGCTCTGATCATTGGTGCCTTGTCATCGTTAGCATCCATTGCGTTTGTCTCATCAGTGGCATGGCTGAGTAAAATTCTTCTGGTGTCGCTCGAAACAAGAGAAGAAGGCATTCAATCGATCCTGGAATTAGGCATCTTTTTTCTGGTTCCGGTCGCTGGAGGTCTGGCGGTTGGGCTGATATTGAAGGATTTGCCGGAAGGTCGCCCCGAAAGCCTCGTCCAGACCATCCGAATGTCACAATCCATGGTCTTCAAGCCCTCTTACAAGAATGCTTTCCGAACCGCAATAGCTTCGGTGGCCACGCTGGGAAGCGGGGCCTCCATGGGCCAGTATGGACCGGTCTCCCACATCGGCGCGACGCTGGGATTGGCTACGGAAAGAGCTGGAGGAAAATTCGGCTTCACGTCGAACATGGGCATTGGCTGTGGTGTTGCCGCGGCAATATCCACCGTGTTTAACGCCCCCATAGCGGGACTGGTGTTTGCACACGAGGTCATTATCCGGCATTTCTCGCTGAAACTGTTTGCGCCAATCGCCGTTGCATCGGTGGTCGGATATCTGTTCACCAATCATATCTTCGATCGACACCAGGTTTTCCATGTTGCAGAAGTGGGGGCTATCAAACCGGAAGAGTTTCTGGTTTTCGCCCTGATCGGCGTGGCAGGTGCCCTGATTGCAGCAGCATTCGTGCGCATGATGCTTTATTTCACGGATGTATCGCGGCACATGAACATACCGGTTTGGCTGAAGCCGTCGATCGCAGGAGCCGGTGTCGGATTGGCTGGCTTGTGGGTGCCGGAAACTCTTGGAGTTGGTGAGCAGGTCATGCAGAAAGTCCTGGTTGGGCCCGGATATCCCGGTACCGAACTGTTCATTATTCTAGTCATAAAACTGCTCATGACCGCCATATGTTTCGGATTTGGCATGGCTGGCAGCGTCTTCAGTCCCTCTCTATTGTGCGGAATTGTTTTCGGAGCCCTGGTCTCAATCATGAGCGCTTCAGTGTTGGGTACGCATTACTCGTCAGCAACGCCTTACATGGTTTGCGGCATGGTGGCACTGGTCGGGCCCGTCATGGGTTCACCTCTAACAGTGATATTGATAGTGCTTGAATTGACGCGAAATTATGATCTGGCGGTTGCAGCCATGGTCAGCGCTGTCTTTGCCAATCTGATTGGATATCGCTTGATTGGTCGGTCAATGTTCGATGCACAGCTTGCCCGGCAAGGCTTGGATCTCAGCAAGGGCCGTGAAAAGGTAATATTGAGTGACCGAAAAATCAATGCCTGTATTTCAGATGAGTTTTCAGTGCTGAATGGTGAAACTATTCTCTCCAAAGCCAAGCAGGTTATCCTGGATTCCGGAAAGACGGATCTCTATATTGTGGATGATGGGCGGCGATATCTGGGGTTTATCACGCTGAACGAGATTGATCATATAGAGCGGGATGGACTGGATTTGTCGAAATTGCTGTGCAAGTCCCACTGTACCGGGCAGATCGTATTCACTCCCGAAATGTCGATATGGGAGGCTATGGACCGAATACGCGATTTTGCCGGAGAAAGCCTGCCAGTAGTGGATGACAAAGATGGCAACAGACTGATTGGCGTGATTTACGAAGCATCGCTGATTACTGCCTATGTCAAGTCTCTCGAGGACGCTAGAAGGGAAGAGCATGGGGAAGGATAATGGATGAGTTCCCGGCATGCGGCAGGAACAACGACCAAGACCAGGACAAGCCCGATCAAGCAGCTGGTCATGCAGACTGAAACTAGGAAAGTTAGCCGCTTCTATTTTTCTATATAAAACATTAAACAATTATAATAAAATACTAATATTATGAATAAATATATTTTTAATGTTGAGCAAGTCCGTGAAATAGATCGTATTGCGATTGAGGAAATGGACATACCGGGAAGCGAGTTAATGGAGAGGGCGGGCAAGCGGGCATTCCGCTCTATTCGCGGACTGTATGAGAATCTTCCTGGCATTCTGGTGCTGTGCGGGCCAGGAAACAATGGCGGGGATGGCTATGTTGTAGCGCTATGCGCATTGAAGGAGGGCATGGATGTTCAGGTCATCTTCACGGAGAAACCAAAATCCAGGGATGCAAAGTCGATGTGCCAGCAGTATCTCAGTGCGGGAGGGATTGCCAGAAAATACGATCCAGGGGCTGGGAAACTGCCGCTCATTGGAGATGTGATCGTCGATGCAATTCTCGGCACTGGAATTAAGGAATCCCCCAAGGGAGCTGCCGCAACATTGATTAATGCTGCCAATGACGACTGGCGCCCCATTGTGGCACTGGATGTTCCATCTGGCCTGGAATGCAGTGCCGGAGTGGCTTTTGATCCATGTGTTAAAGCGGTAATGACGGTGACCTTCATTGGCAGAAAAGCGGGTTGCTATACCGCTGATGGTCGCGATCAATGCGGCAGCGTGATTTATGAATCACTTGACGTGCCGCTCGAAGAAATTGGAATGAACGCATTTGCGACATTGGTTGAACCACTTGCACTGGAACCGCGCATTCATAATTCCCACAAGGGGCGGTATGGAAATCTTGGCATTCTTGGCGGCTCGGCTGGGATGCTTGGTGCAGTTCTTCTTGCTGGTCGCGCAGCAATGAGGGCAGGGTGTGGACTAGTCACTGTAGTAAGCGAGAGAAAACATGCTGGTATACTGGCAATCCATTGTCCAGAGCTGATGAGCCTGAACTGCTCGGCAGAAGAGAAAGTTGACCGATTGCTGAAGAAAGCCGATGGCTTGGTTGTCGGTCCCGGACTGGATGACGGAAATTGGGCGCATCAGGCATTTTCCGCAGCCAGTAATTATGCTGGTCCTGTAGTTGTCGATGCGGGAGCACTCAGATTGCTGGCCACGCCTTCGTATCGCCAAAGACGCGACAACTGGATTTTGACGCCACATGAAGGCGAGGCAGCGGCACTGCTTGGCTGTGCATCACTGGATATCCGGCATGACCGGTTTGAAGCCGCGCGGGAGATTGCGAGGGTTTACGGCGGTATCTGTGTACTGAAGGGTTCTGGAACCATCATATCGGATTCAGGAGATTCTGCTCCAAAAATCTGTGACAAGGGCAATCCCGGTATGGCGACTGCGGGGATGGGTGATGTGCTAAGCGGCATACTCGGGGCGCATGTGTCGGCTGGATGGTCGATCAGTGATTGTGCCGAGTTCGCAGTCTGGGTTCATTCCACTGCTGCGGATCATGCCGCAGCTCAATCATCAGAACACTCGCTGATTGCTTCCGATGTCATTGATTTTTTGCCGATGGTGTACCGAACCCTTGAGACCTTTTCCGAAAAGGAAAGCTCCGGAACAGTGATTCAAAAATAGACGGCAAAAGTTCGTGATTCGGGGCATGGTCAAGGGTTATAATCGACATCTGGGTTGTGCTATCGGAATTGCAGTTCAAATCTGACGAAAGAATGCTTGCGCTATCTCACCGAATCGATGACGAGTCATCAATGCTTGCATTCGGTGAAGCACTATCCGGTAAAATTGAACCCGGAGAGGTGGTTTACCTGATTGGCGAGCTGGGTGCCGGAAAGACCACTCTGGCAAGAGGCATTTTGTCGGGCCTGGGCTATCAGGAAAATGTGGTTAGCCCAACCTATACATTGATTGAGCCCTATGCCGCTTCTGACCATGACATTTACCATCTTGATCTATATCGATTAAACTCAGAGGATGAGATCGAGAACTTGGGGTTGAGGGATTTGCTTGACGGAAATGCCGTTTGCCTCATCGAATGGCCTGATAAGTTTACTACCAGCTTGCCTTCACCGTCCCTGACGATCCACATTGAAGTTTTCAGTCAGGGTAGATCAATTTCGCTTGATCCAGACCTGATATCCGACCGATGAAACCGCTGTCAATTGTAAAACTGGCTCTGCTCCTGTTCCTGATTAGTTTCCCGGTCAGTGCCAAGTCCTCGGTCGTTGAAGACATACGCATGTGGCATGCGCCGGAGCGCTCGCGTTTTGTCTTCGATATCGACACAAAGCCCGACTACAAGGTCTATACGCTGAAATCCCCGGATCGCCTGGTTGTTGACCTGGAACGCTCCGTGCTTGGCAGGCCTATGCCTCTTCCTGAGAAACTCGGTCCATACGTGGGAAAAATGCGATCTGGCAACCCCAAGCCCGATACCTTGCGGGTGGTATTTGAAATTGCAAAGCCGATCCGCTATGAACTGCAACTGCTGAAGCCCTTTGACAGATATCAATATCGCCTGGTGATTGACTTCTATGATCAAGACCATGTCGAAGAACCGGCATCGGTGTCGGCAAGCCTGGCGGTTCCAAGACAGAAGAGAGAGCGAACGGGCGATATTCTGATTGTCATCGATGCTGGACATGGCGGTGAAGATCCGGGTGCCGTGGGCAAACGCTCGTATGAGAAAACAATTGTTCTTTCGGTCGCGAAAAAACTGAAGAACATGCTCAACAAGGAGCCGGGGTTGCGGGCTGAGCTGACGCGAACCGGCGATTACTACATCAGCTTGAGGCGCAGGATCATCATGGCCCGCAACATCAATGCTGACTTGTTCGTATCGGTGCATGCGGATGGTCATCACAATACCAAAGCACAGGGCGCTTCCGTTTACGCCTTGTCCCAAAGAGGGGCAACAAGCGAAACAGCGAGGTGGCTGGCGGACAAGGAAAATTCGGCAGACCTGGCGGGCGGAGTCAGCATATCGGACAAGGATGATTTGCTGGCCGAAGTCCTGCTTGACCTGTCCATGACCAAAACCGTCAGTGAAAGCATCAGCTTTGGCCGGGAAGTGCTTGACGAACTGAAGAAAATCGGCAAGGTACATAGCAAACGGGTAGAGCAGGCGGGTTTTGCGGTTCTGAAGTCCCCGGATATTCCCTCAATTCTTGTCGAGACGGCCTATATTACCAACCCAAAGGAAGAGAAGTTGTTGGGAACCAAGTCACATCAGACCAAGCTGGCGACCGCAATTACCAATGGCATCAAGCGATATCTGCGCAAAAATCAGGGCATATATGCCTATCAGTACTGATAGGCAGCTTTACTGAATTCCCCGTTAACTATCTTCCCCTGAATCGGATGCTTAAGCAATCTCTCGCTGAAATCCGGCTTCTCGATGACAATCTGGTCAACCAGATCGCAGCAGGAGAGGTGGTCGAACGGCCTGCATCGCTACTCAAGGAGCTGCTTGAAAACAGTCTGGATGCCGGTGCCTCAGAAATTCGCGTTCATATTGATCGTGGCGGCAAAAAGCGTGTTTCAGTGAGCGACAATGGATCTGGCATACCTCATGACCAGATTCCCCTGGCGTTTTCTCGACATGCGACCAGCAAGCTCAATTCTGCAGATGACTTGTTCAATCTGGCCACCATGGGATTCAGGGGCGAGGCATTGCCGAGTATTGCTGCCGTATCGCGACTTGCTCTGAAAACCCGGGCCGCGGATGAAGAGTCGGGACATGAATATCGATCGCATGGCGGAAGGCCCATTGGCGAGATCAGGCCTATCGCCCATCCTGTTGGCACGACAGTCGAAATTGAGGATTTATTCGTCAATACTCCTGCACGACGAAAGTTTCTGCGTACCGAACAGACCGAGTTCAATCATTGTGATGCCGTTGTCCGCAAAATCGCCCTGGGCAATCCTGGTGTCGCTATTGATTTCATGCGTGATGGTAAAACGGTATTCCAGCTCTACAGGGCAAAGGATGTTGCAACCATGTCTGAACGCATGATCAAGGTCTGCGGTCAGCCGTTTACGGATCAATCCATGTACATTGACTATGCGGTCGATGCCTATGTTCTCGAAGGCTGGATTGGTCTCCCGACATTCTCCAGGAGTCAGCGTGATTTACAGTACTTCTTCGTCAACGGGCGACCGGTCTCTGATCACCTGGTTTCGCACGCAGTCAAACGGGCATACAGCGACGTGCTCTATCATGGACGTCACCCTGCATTTGTGTTGTTTCTGAAACTGGATTCAAGGTTTGTCGATGTGAATGTGCATCCTGCCAAGAATGAAGTTCGGTTTCGGGAAAGTCGCATGGTGTACGATTTCATTTTCAGAACCCTGAATCGAGCCGTTGCAGGGATCTCGCCGGAGGAGGGCGAAGTTTCACTGCCATTGCCAGATGCCGTCAGCAGAGCCCAGGGCCGCCCGTCAGTTGCCATCGGTGGCTCTCAGCAACGCATCAGGATGCCGGTATCGGATCAGACCCTGGCTGGCGGCTTGACTTTCAATATATGGGATATTGGCCTGAACCGGTCCAGTTCAAAAGTCGACGAGCTGGAAGATGAGGAACTGCCGCCTCTTGGATATGCCATTGCCCAAATCAAGGGGGTTTACATTCTTGCGGAGAACAAGGATGGATTGATTCTGGTGGACATGCATGCGGCACATGAGCGAATCACATACGAGGCACTGAAGCAGCAGCTGGATTCTCGGGAATCGATACAGACTCAACCTCTGCTAGTGCCGATCAGAATCGCCATGTCATTCTCTGAGGTTCGCTGCCTTGAATCCCACAAGGATGATCTGGACAAGCTTGGATTTGAGCTGGAAGTGTTTGCGGAAGATCAAGTAGTCATTCGGACAGTCCCGGAATTGCTCAAGAACAATGACATTGAATCCATGATTCGGGATACCGCTTCTGATCTTCTGGAGCATGGAAATAGCGACCGTCCACGAAATGCCATTAATGAGGTCCTGTCCTCCATAGCATGTCATGGAGCCATACGGGCCAACAGGAAGCTGGAAGCTCTCGAAATGGATGCGTTATTGCGGCAAATTGAATCTGTTGAACGCTCGGGGCAATGCAACCATGGCCGGCCAACCTGGATGAGCATTACCATGGCCGAGCTTGATAAATGGTTTATGCGTGGTCGATAAGCTTTCTGCTCCCATTGCCGTCTTTCTGATGGGGCCTACTGCGGTCGGCAAGTCATCGGTCGCCGAACGCCTCTACGAGTATCTGAATGCAGAAGTGATTAGCGTGGACTCCGGGCAGGTCTATCGCGGCATGAATATCGGTACAGCAAAGCCGGATCAGGAGTTTTTGCAACGCATACCCCATCACTTGATCGATATTCGCGGCATTACCGAGAGCTATTCGGCCGCCGAGTTCAGGGACGATGCCCGGTCGCTCATTGAATCAATTCTGGCGAAGGGAAAGACGCCGCTTTTGGTGGGCGGCACCATGTTCTATTTTTCGGTATTGGAAAACGGGATATCGAAACTGCCTAGAGCAGATCCGGTTGTGAGAGCTGAAATAGAGCGGATAGGCAGGGAGATGGGGCTGGAATACCTGCATCAGCAGCTTGCCGAAGTTGATCCAGCGAGTGCGGCAAAAATCGGGGTTCAGGATGCGCAGCGGCTCAAGAGAGCATTGGAGATATTCAGAATTACCGGCCATCCTCCCTCATTGATGATGGCGGAATCATGCCCCCGAAGCCTGCAAGTTCCGTATCGAAAAATCGCCTTGTTTCGCACTCGGTCAGTTTTGCATGAGCGAATCAAGGTGCGTTTTCTGGGCATGATCGAAAAAGGGCTGATTCGTGAGGTTGAAACGTTAATCCGGACGCTTGATGAACCTGGAATTCTGCCTTCCATGCGCAGTGTTGGATACCGTCAGGCAGTCGATTATCTCAACGGCAAGTCAACCGAGGACGAAATGATCGAAAAGGGCATTGCGGCGACCCGGCAACTCGCAAAGCGGCAGCTGACGTGGCTGCGCAATCAAGCCAGTATAGTGTGGGTAAATGTCGAGAACCTGAATCCTGAAAGGGTGATTGGCGAATATCTGAAATCCTTAAGTGCCGGCTAAGGCAGAATCTAATTTTTCAGAATCTGGCAATGAACCATTCGATATTCCTGCTTTACAGGCATTTGATCCTATAAACATCAAGTCATGTGACGATGTGATTAGCAGTATCTGACAATCGTTCAGTAGTCAGGGAAAACAGGGCGGAGGCAGCTGGCGTCAAGACTGTAGATGCTCGCTTGATAATGCCGACCCGGTGCCGAATTACCGGTTCACGAACCTTGATGGCGACAAGACCGGGCGGCGTATCTCGCAAATAGGAAGACAGGACTATAGCCGGCCCAACTCCGGCTTCGCATAAGGCCAGAACAGTATGTATCATCCGCGGTTCAATGATGGCTTTCAGTTTCAGGCCTTCTTTGCCAAGTGTTTCATCAATGGTTTGACGAATGCCCGTTTCAGTCGATACCGTTACAACATTATCACCGATAATCTCCCGCCATGTGACCGACTTTCGGTGTGAGAGTTTGTGGTCTTTTCCAAGAAGCAGGGTGATGCCATCTTCAAAGACAGGAATAAACTCCAGATCTTCATTTTCATTTAACTTGCTGGCAATGGCAAAATCTGCAACACCTGTTTGAATCCACTCTACAATGAAGTCTGCAATGCCATCGAGAATGCTGACGTTTACATTCGGGCTCGTCTGTCTAAATTCGGAAACAATACTCGGCAGCAGTCTTGCCGCAACGGAAGGAAAGGCGGCTACCGTTACCTTTCCCTTCTTCAGGTGAACGAAGTCCTGCATGAAACCAACGGTAGAGTAAACGGCATTTATTGCCTGGTCGGCTCTTGGCAGGAATTCCTTGCCCATGTCGGTTAATTCTACATTCCGGGTACTTCGTGAAAAAAGGGGGGTGCCAATTACATCTTCGAGCTGGCGTATCCAAAGGCTGAGCGTTGGATGAGAGACATGAATTTCTCTCGCTGCCGATGCGAAATGAAGGTGTTTTGCAACGGCAATAAAGGCCCGAAAGTGTTTTAACTCGACATTCATTATTAAAATATATTAAACAGTATTGGAAAAAATGCAAATAAATTTTTAATACTATGCAGTTATCATGACCTATTGTTAAACCTGATTGATGAAAGTACAGGCGCGAATGGAATTTTCATTATCCGACGATCAACAGGCAATCAGCGATGCCCTGCAGGGTATCGTTGCAAAATTTCCGGACGAGTACTGGCGTGATGCTGATAGGTCCGGACAATTTCCAGAAGCTTTCTTCAATGCGGTTGCTGTAGACGGCTGGTTGGGGATTGCGTTGCCAGAGAGGTATGGCGGTTCAGGTCTTGGAGTGACTGAAGCTGCCTTGATGATGATGACTATCGCCGCATCCGGCGGCGGCATGACTGCAGCCTCCTGCATTCACATGAATATCTTCGGGCCCAAGTCTATCGAGTGTTTCGGTTCCGAGGAGCAAAAGCAACGCTGGTTGCCGGATATCACTAAAGGCAAATACAAGATGTGCTTCGCTGTTACTGAACCGGATGCGGGTCTTGATACGACACGCATTTCCTGCCGGGCTGAAAGGCGTGGCAATCATTATGTTGTCAATGGTCAAAAGGTCTGGACATCCACCGCCCAAATCGCAAGGAAAGTGATGCTGCTGGCAAGGACCAGTCCGCGGGATGATGCAAGGCCGATCGGAGGGTTGAGTCTTTTCTGTGCCGACCTGGACAGATCGAAAGTAGCTATCCGCGAGATTGACAAAATGGGTCGCAAAGCGGTCGATACCAATGAGGTCTATTTCGAAGGCATGGAAATACCGGTTGAAAACCGTATTGGAGAGGAAGGGCAGGGTTTTCGCTATGTCTTGCACAGCCTGAATTTCGAACGCATCCTGCTGGCTGCCGAAGCGATCGGAATAGGTCGAGATGCACTGGATCGTGCTGCACGATATGCACGGGACCGAATCGTTTTTCAGCGTCCTATCGGCCAGAATCAGGCGATCCAGCATCCTCTTGCAAAAATCTGGATGGAGCTTGAGGCTGCCTATCTGTCCATGATGAAAGCGGCCTGGCTGTATGATACGGGTCAGTCCTGCGGAGTAGAGGCAAATACTGCAAAGTATCTGGCGGCCGAGGCCGGATTTAATGCCTGCAAACAGTCTATGGCGACTCATGGTGGCATGGGATATGCAGGTGAATTTCATGTCGAGAGATTGATGCGCGAAGTGATGATTCCCTACTTGGCTCCGGTCAGTCAGGAGATGGTTCTGAATTTCGTTGCCGAGAAAGCACTGGAGATGCCCAAATCCTATTAAAAAAGAGAAAACTGCGGATTTGTCCGCAACAACCGGGGTTGTTAAAAGCTCCATTTACAACAATGAGGAGAAAACGATGAAAACAATATTTAGAACCGCTGTCATACTGTCTGCGCTTGTTGCCTTTATGATGCCCAGCGGATACGCGGCGGAGGTCGATGGTCCTGAATTACAGTGGAACATATCCATTTGGGGCAAGAAGCGTGCCTTCACGGCGGGCGCAGAAGCACTATCTTCAATCGCGTCTGAAAAGACAGGAGGCAATTGGGAGATCAAGCTGCACTATGGTGAGGCCCTGTCCAAAGGAAAGGAAAATCTCGATGGCCTGGCTATTGATGCGTTTGAAGGCGCAATGTTCTGCAACTTCTATCATCCGCAGAAGAACCCGGCCCTGATGTCCCTGACAATGCCTTTCCTGCCCATGAGCGAATGGGAAGACAGTCGCAAAATCCGGGACACAGTGCTCAATAGCGAAGCAGTGAAGAAGGAGTTGGCTCAATGGAATGCAATGGTCTATTCTTCATCATTCCTGCCGCAATATGAATTCATGGGCACCGGGGAGCCGCCTAGGACGTTAAAGGACTGGAAAGGCAAAACGGTACGTGCTGGCGGCGGTGTCGCACAGGCAATGAAGGTGTTTGGGGCAACTCCCATGAGTTTGCCTGCGACAGAAGTCTATACCGGTATTCAGCAAGGCACTATGGATGCGGCCTCCTTTCCGTTTACCTACAGTCATGTGGCTTATAATATCCATGAGGTAGCGGATTGGTATACCTCAAATCTCTCGCCGGGCACATCCGAATGTCCTCTGGCTTTTTCCATCAATGCCTATAACGCACTGCCTGATCAATACAAGGCTCTCCTGGATGATGTCAAGGAGGATGTCATTGATGCCCAGATTCAGGCCTATATTGACATTGATAAAGTCAATATACCCATGTTGAAGGAGAAGCTGACAGAGGTCGTGTATTCTGATGAAGAGCTTGCGGTTTTCCGCAAAGGAGCTGGTCGACCGGTGATTGATGCATGGATTGAAGAAAACCAGGACAAGTTCGATGCGCGCGGATTGATCGAATCGATTTTTGAATCTGTAGGTTCAACTTATTGAGTTGAAGCCCAGAGGCGGCTTCATGCAGTAGTGAGTGCGCCGAATAGGCCTTGGGGAAACCTGAAGTCTGTCCGGCACTGATCGGTGCCGGACAGACTGTGTTCTATAACCTAGTCGTGATCGAGGAAGTTTAGAATGACGGATCTGCTGGGACGAGGCATCCAGCGTCTCGATCGGATGTTTGGTGTTGCTGAAAACCTGTTTAATCTTTTTGCGGGCTTGCTGGTTTTTGCAATGATGCTTCTGGGCGTGGTTCAGATCGTTATGCGCAACATCTTTAATGCGCCAATCTACGGTTATATTGACATGGTTGAAATCTCAATGGTGGGATTTGCTGTACTGTCCATTGCCTATGTGCAACGCGTGGGCGGCCATGTTCGCATGGAACTCCTGATCACGCGGCTCAAGGGACGTGTAAACTGGCTGGTCGAGGCACTTGCTACCTTGGCGGCGATCTTTATCGTGGCGATATTGATTCCATATTCCTATTCTCACTTCCAGCGGGCATTCAATTTTGGCGACAGCACGATCGACATTCAAATTCCGACCTGGCCAGCCAAGCTGGTAGTGCCGCTGGCGCTTGGCTTTCTCCTGATCCGCCTGTTCATACAATTGGCGGGCTATCTCAGACTGGCTGTTGATCCGAACCTGGTTCCGGTTGGAGTGCCGCTAACAAAGAACATAGCGAAGCAGGCGGAAGAGGAAATCTCACAAACCGGGAACAAGGCAAGTGCTGACAGAATTGGGCAATAGCGAAATTGGCATCCTTGGTGTCGTGGCCCTGATCGTTTTGGTCGTTTTGGGGGTGCGTGTTTATGTGGCCGCAGCATTAACCGGTTTTCTGGGGCTTTGCCTGCTTCGGGACTGGAATGTAGCTGCAGCTATTGCTGGCACCATCCCGCATTCAAAGACAGTGACCTATGCCTTGTCGGTTCTTCCACTATTCATTCTGATTGGCTTTTTAGCCTTTTATGCAGGATTGACTTCCAAGCTGTTTGAAGCCGCCCGACGCTGGGTGGGATGGATGCCCGGAGGCCTTGCCGTTTCCACGGTTTTTGCTACGGCTGGTTTCGCTGCGGTATCCGGTGCTTCTACGGCGACAGCGGCAGTCTTTTCGCGCGTGGCAATCCCGGATATGAAGAGGATCGGCTACAACAGGCGATTGACGGCGGGTGTGATCGCAGCAGGCGGTACACTGGCTTCATTGATTCCGCCTTCTGCCATTTTGGTAATCTATGCAATTATCGTAGAGCAGTCGGTTGGCAAGCTCCTGCTGGCAGGATTTCTGCCGGGAATAACCTCAGCACTGATATACGCCATGTTGATCGTGGGCATGTGCATAGTCCGTCCAGACATGGGTCGTCCAATTACTGGCTTCACCTGGAAACAGCGCTTCGAGAGCCTCCCGGGCACCTTCCCGATCCTCATCGTGGTGGCGATCATATTCGGTTCACTCTACACGGGCACGGCAACCCCCACAGAGGCTGCCGCCCTTGGTGCGAGCGTGGTTTTTGCTCTCTATGTCTACCGAGCATTGAAGCTTGGTCAAATGTCTCAAATAAAGGGCAAGTTGCACGAAGCCCTGATAGAGACCGCAAAACTGACGGTCATGATCTTTACCCTAATCTGGGGTGTATTCCTGTTTGTTCGATTTCTGGGTTTCGCAGGATTGCCCTCGGTTTTTGCTGAATGGGTGGCAAGCCTGGATATGCCTCCCATCATCATCATGATCTGTATCCTGTTGGCCTATGCCGTTTTGGGCATGTTCATGGATGCAATCGGCATGCTGATACTGACTTTGCCCGTGGTTTATCCGGCTGTAGTTGCATTGGGGTATGACCCGATTTGGTTCGGCATCATTGTAGTGAAAATGGCCGAAATTTGCCTGATCACGCCTCCTATTGGGTTAAACTGTTTCGTTGTAGCCGGTGTTTCACGGGATCTGAGAGATGATCAGGGTCAATCGCTGGAAATTCCTTTGCAGGATGTTTTTCGGGGAGTTGGACCGTTTTTTGTAGCGGATGTAACTACTGTTGGTGTTTTGCTGGCTTTTCCGCAGATTGTTTTGTGGCTGCCGAGCCAAATGGGATGATTTGAAGGTTTTGGAATGAATGTTCAAAAAGACAAACTGTTCATTCGGGAAGAAGATTTCCCCGGTTATCAGCCGGCAGGCCACACGGGTACTGTCAATCGACGTATTGTCGGACCTGGGCAAGGTGCAAGACATCTGGAGGTCGTGCTGGGCACTATTGATCCCGGGCAAGGTGCCAGTTCTCACTTTCATCCTGGAATTGATCAGTTCTGCTACATGTTGCAGGGTACGGCCAGCGTGACCATTGGAAACGAAATCCGTGAGATTGGTCCTGGCGAGGGATGTTTTTTCCCTGCTGATACGCCGCACACTTTTACTGCTACGGGAAACGAATCCGTTCGCGTTCTGGTTGTCTATGGACCCCCTTACCATGAGGGGGCACGAGTGGAAGTTGAAGATGTATGATCTTCTGAAGGGTGCAAGAGTTCTGGATTTGACCACGATTGTGCTTGGTCCTTTTGCTACGCGTTATCTCGGGGATTTTGGTGCGGATGTCGTCAAGGTAGAGCCGCCATCGGGTGATCTTTTCCGTTACGTGCGCCCCGCTCGTTCGGAAGGCATGGGAGCCGGGTATCTCAACAGCAACCGCAACAAGCGATCGGTTACGCTGGACTTGAAATCACCTGAAGGAAAGAATCGCTTGCTGGATTTGCTGGACGGGGCTGACGTACTGGTTCATAACATGCAGCCTGCAACTGCCGGGAAGCTGGGCGTAGACCCTGATAGCATCCGCAATGCATTTCCTCAAATCGTTTATTGCTGTGCGGCGGGCTATGCCAGTGGCGGACGGAATGCAGAACTCCCTGCTTATGACGACATCATACAGGCGGCATGCGGGGTGGCCGACCTGAACCGCAACGACAGGGGTGAACCCAGATTCCTGCCCACAATCATTTGTGACAAGGTGGGCGGGCTTCATTTGGCCATGGCTGTTCTAGCCGGGCTCGTGCATCATGCAAGTACCGGACAGGGGTGTTATATTGAAGTCCCCATGTATGAAGGCATTGCATCATTTTTGCTGTCCGAGCATCTTGATGGCGAAACTTTTGTACCCGCAGCCGGAACAACCGGCTATGAACGTGTTCTGTCCCCCTATCGCAAACCATATGCAACCAGGGATGGGTATTTGGCAGTACTTCCGTACACCACCAAGAACTGGGTAGGGTTTTTTACGGCTATTGGGCGCAACGATCTGGCTGAAGCGGATTGGGTGCGTGATCCTGCACAGCGTAGCGACCGTATTGCGGAACTGTATGAAATCCTGGCCCAAGCAATGCCTGAACGCTCGAATTCGGATTGGCTGAAACTATTGCGTGATCTCGATATTCCCTGTTCCCCCGTCCAGTCTCTCGGTGACCTGTTGGACGATGGACATTTGAGCGATGTTGATTTTTTCGGCGAAGTGGATCATCCGACAGAAGGGCGAATTCGGTCAGTACGTTCTCCATTCTGGGTAGACGGGGTTGATGAGAAACCGGATCATCCTGCTCCGCCTCGCGCCGAACAGAACAATCTAATCGAATGGTACAAGCGGAGCGATCGCTAGTCCAGTCCAGTTTGACCGGAATCACCGTTTGGTTCTGTACTTAGCGTCTGCTTGCAGGGATTTTTCAAGCGCTGAATGGCTGCCTTGAACTGTGCCTCAAAGGGTCACCGCATCAAGTAGGCTCGACTGTTTGCCGGGGACCCTGCAAGGCAGTTGAATTAATTTCGGCAAGCTTGTTTTTTGGGTTTATAATCATCTGAAGGCATTTACCGGAGTTCTGAATGCCTCTCGCGGGTTTGCAGGTTTCAATTCACATTGTGATTCATATTGAATTATCAACAGAAAGCAAGACCTAATTCAAATTTTTATCAAATAGCTATCGGACTAATTGACGAACGGATGTTTCAGGCGGTTTTTGAACCCCAAAACATAAAACTAAGAGAACCAATAATGCAAAAATACAGTGGGACAGCCCTGCAAGATCCATTTTTAAACATATTAAGAAAAGAACGTATACCGGTTTCAATATTCCTGATCAACGGCATCAAGTTACAGGGTCAAATCGACTCTTATGATCAGTACGTCATCTTGTTGAAGAACTCGGTTAACCAGATCATTTACAAGCATGCCATTTCAACCATAGTTCCGACTCGGCCTGTCAAGCTAGCGCCTTTTGAAGAAGACTCCAAATAAGGCCTGCTTTAATTGCTCATGAGCCAGTACCATTCCTCATTTGATATTGAAGAGTGATGGGTAGCCAGCGCCCTGACTATATGGACGAATACAAGATTGAGAAACCCATCCAGTTTGGCGATTCTTCTGGAGAGGTTGCACAACATGATGGCCGGGAGAGAGCCATCATTGTCTGCCAGGTTGCAAATTCCTCGCTTGCAGACGATCATGTTCTTGATGAGTTGAACGAGCTGGCAAGTTCAGCAGGTGCTGAGGTTTGCGGCCGTATGGTGTCAGTCCGTTCACGGCCTGTTGCAGCAACTTTCATAGGAAAGGGCAAGGCCGAAGAACTGGCGAGTATGGTTATATGCCATTCTGTGTCGGTAGTCATTTTTGATCATCCAATTAGCCCGGTACAGGAACGCAACATCGAAATGCAGATCAAGTGCCGGGTTCTTGATCGGTCAGGGCTAATTCTTTCAATCTTCGCACAGCGCGCGACATCAATGGAAGGCAAGCTTCAGGTTGAACTCGCCCAATTGCGGCATCTTTCGACACGACTGGTTAGGGGGTGGTCGCATCTGGAACGCCAGAAGGGCGGTATCGGTTTGCGAGGCCCGGGTGAATCGCAATTGGAAACGGACCGTCGATTGATTGGCCAACGCATTCGAACTCTGGCATCGAGACTTGAGCGGGTCGCATCGCAAAGGAATCTGAGAAGGAGAGCGAGGCAGCGAGCGCCTGTTGCGACCATTTCGCTGGTCGGATACACGAATGCTGGCAAGTCAACCTTGTTTAATGCACTTACGGGTGCCGATACGCTTAGCGACAATCGTTTGTTCGCAACGCTTGATCCAACCATGCGCCGTTTGGATTTGCCGAAAGCCGGTACTGTGGTGCTTTCGGATACCGTCGGATTTGTCAGGGACTTGCCACATGCTTTAATTGCATCGTTCAAATCGACGCTGGAGGAAGTGCTGAACTCGACATTTCTGTTGCTGGTGACTGATCTATCAGCATCGGACAGTCAGGAAACCCGGTTTCATGTTCGCAATGTGCTGAGAGAAATTGGCGCAGAAAATATTCCCGTGATCAATGTCTACAACAAAATAGACAAGATCAACTGGGTTCCGAAGGTGGTTTTCAACAGAAATGGAATGCCCGAGTCGGTGATGCTGTCGGCAGAGACTGGAGAAGGCCTGAATTTGCTGATTGAAGCACTCGCGACGCTCATGAGCCAGGAATATAGCCAGTATCGAATTGAACTAAGTCCCGATGCTGGCGAACTTCGCTCAAGGCTCTTTCAAAAGTGCGAGGTCCTTGGAGAATCCTATCTTGATGATGGCAGTATGGTGCTTGAATTGAAGATGAGCGATGCGACCATGGGGTGGTTGACGTCTCAAGAAAACTACTCCGGCAAATGGTCGCAAGTTGGCTGAAAATACTCCCGACTGAAACCGAGGGTTGAATTTTCTATTGCATCCCTCTGTTTTGCATGTTTCGGCAGACAGAAAAGCAACTCGGTCCGCCATGGTTACGATGATTGCATCATGAAGGCCAAAGGTTCAGACAGAGCGTTATCAAATGCCAATCGGAATTCAGGCATTTTCCATTCTCCGGGAAGCCGGCTGTTATTGACGCAGCAACCTGGTTCCATTAGTGAGTAATTGCAGGACAATTTCAATTATTTGTGCGCAAATCAATTGAATCAAATCATTTCTGCCCTTATAATCCGGAATCTTAAAATCAATACTCCTTTTCTCACTGCCTTGCCCAGCTTGCAAACTGCAGGAGAATAACAACCGAGAGGAGACATCAGTGAGACATTATGAAATAGTGTTTCTGGTTCATCCGGACCAGAGCGAACAGGTATCTGGAATGATTGAAAGATACCGAAGCATGGTCACATCCAATGGTGGCCAGGTGCATCGTGAGGAAGACTGGGGCCGAAGAATTTTGGCCTACATGATCAATGACCTCCACAAAGCGCACTATGTGCTGTTGAACATCGAGTGCGATTCATCAACCCTCAGGGAGATTGAGGGCCATTTCCGGTTCAATGATTCCATCTTGCGTCACCTGATCATTCGACGCAAGGAAGCGATTGTTGAGCAGTCACCGATACTCAAGGCCAAGATCAAGGAAGATGAGGCGGAAAAACTGTCTAGAGAAAGAAAAATGCGGGAGGAACTGGAAAATCAGGGCGATCAAGATGCTGAAGAATCTGCCGATGTGGAGACGGATGATCAGTCAACAGAAACGGTTGCCGCTGGACAAGATGCAGATGGTGGAACTGAAGAGACAGCCGCAGAAGAAAGTGTTGATGCAGATGTCGAAGAACCGGTAGCCGAAGAGGCAGAGTCCAAGACCGATGAAACTGAACCCGAAGCGGAAGAGGATGCAGAGGAAGCTTCGGTGTCGGAATCGGATGAAGCGGAAGTGCAGGAGCAGAA
Organism: Gammaproteobacteria bacterium; assembly: GCA_026709505.1. Lineage (GTDB taxonomy): Bacteria > Pseudomonadota > Gammaproteobacteria > Arenicellales > Poriferihabitantaceae > Poriferihabitans. The sequence goes on from JAPOSW010000106.1 coordinate 102,338, forward strand.
CGAAGAAGAGGAGGCAAAATGAACAGAGGAGGCAAAATCAACAGGCATTTCAAACGTCCAAAATTCTGCCGTTTCACTGCGGCAGGTGTTGAGTCAATTGACTACAAGGACCTTGATATTCTCAACCAGAATGTCAGTGAAACCGGAAAAATTCTGCCGCGTCGCAGTACTGGCACAAAGACACGGTTTCAGCGGCAACTGACCACAGCCGTAAAGAGAGCCCGGTATCTCGCTTTGCTGCCCTACACCGATCAGCATAGAAGCTAGGACTGTCTCATGAAACTTGTACTGCTGGAAACTGTCCAGAAACTTGGCGAAGTTGGGGATGTGGTCGAAGTCAGGAATGGTTATGCGAGGAACTTTCTGATTCCTCAGCAAAAAGCCATGCGCGCAAGCGAAGAAGCCGTGAAAAAGGCTGAAGAGTTGCGCATGGAATACGCCAAGCAGAGAACCAAGATTATCGAAGATTGCAAGGTTCGAGCTGAAAAGGTTGCGAAGGAAATTACTATCATGCGCCTTTGTACCGAGACCGGGCATTTATATGGATCTGTCACTCCAGCCGATATTGCGGAGAGTTTGTCTGCATCGGGAGCTGTTGTCGATAAATCTGAAGTTCAAAAATCCATTGGTCACATCAAGGAACTTGGTGAATACGACATTGAAATCAGCTTTCATCCGGAAGTTGTATTTTCAGTGAAAGTGCTTGTTGAGGAAGAGGCTGGCGAAGATACTAATCAGGTGCATTTTGAAGGTCAGGAAAAAGATTCCGATACGAAAGAGGAGGCAACTCAAGAGGCTGAAACAGAAGCATCTGAAGCTGAAAGACTAGATGAAGATTCTCCAGGCTGATTACTACTCAGCCTGAATGTCCAATCCGTGAAACCATACTTCTTGACAATTACACTTCCAGTTCAAAATCACGTGTTATCTAGATTTTGAAATACACTTCCAATTTGAGATGCCAAATTAATGCAGGTCAGTCTCCAAAAGGAAAAGTGTATGAATGAAATTCCACTCTCGCGCATCATTCAAATTGACGATCCCACCCAGTACAAATTTCATGCTGCCCGGTGGAATAAAAGCGACCAGCCACTTGATGTTTACGCGACAGACAAAGACGAGTGGCATAGTTGGAATACTTGGAAAGGCAGCAAAGATGAATTCTCAAGAGAGTATATATTCTCACTAATTGATTTTTATCATGAATCTTACATATGGCTTTTTGGTGGAGTTTATCGTGTTCTGGAAAGAGGCGTTGCGAATGACAATAGTTACAAAATAAAAGAACTTCCTGAATTTTCACCCTATGTAGGGAGGCTGAAAATAAAACTTCCAAAACTTCCCAGAGGCCGAGCGTTTTACTTGGAGAGTCATTTCAATCAAATGGAGGTAAGTGAAATATTGAAGCAGTCTTATTCAGGGGAACAATTTCCGGGTTATGAAAACATAAATCACCCGTTCAGTACCCTGAAAGTAATTTTCAGGCAGTCGAAACCAGATTGGAGGGCGGCGCTAGAAAACATAAAGGGCGTATATGTCATTACCGATAAAAGCAATGGAAAGGCTTACGTAGGCTCTGCATATGGCGACTCGGGCATTTGGTCAAGATGGAGTTATTATATAGATACTGGCCATGGCTGGACAAAAGAACTTGCCCAAATTATTGATTCACAGGGCCCCGAGTACGCAGAGAACAACTTTACTTTCTCGCTGCTTGAATATCGCCCCATGAAAACCGATGACAAATTTATCATTGATCGGGAAAGCTACTGGAAAGAAGTGTTTCTTTCACGAGGTAAATTCGGTTACAACGAAAACTGAGCATCGGCATTACAAAACAGTCTCCAGCATAAAATACTCGTTGTACTCACATTCTTTCGGTGGGGTATCGTGAGATGGCGTCAGTATGGACCCATGAAACGACTTGCCAAGACCATGATTTCATTGAGCCCCAGTATCATGAAATCACCTGATTTGAACTGCGAAATTTGATGGTGCTATCAGCTTCTCATGATCTACTTGTCACCAAATTTGCAAATTGGACTTGCTAATACTCCTGACAGTATTGTTGGTTCATCTCTTCATTTTGTACCACTCATAATCCAAAATCAGTAGATTGCGCGTTCATTGGGTTTATGGTCAGGAACAACAGATTCTGACATCTCCCTGATTTTCAGAAAGACCCGAAAATTTTTGCAATATTCTGGGCAAGAATGCTTGCAAAATGATGACAGGTCGAACAGATTTCGGTATGCTTTATTGATGCCAAAATCGCGAATCAAGCCGTGAACGAACAAGTCCACCTCGTCCCCCAGCCCGCAATACAACGAACTGCAAAAATTCCTCCGAATTCGATTGAAGCGGAGGAGTCATTGCTTGGCAGTCTAATGCTGGACAATGAGAAATGGGATGATGTCAATAACGTAGTCAAAGTGGAAGATTTTTACCACAAAAATCATCAAGCCATTTTCAAGGCTATGACCGAACTGATGAATTCCGACAATCCGGTGGATGTTGTAACCGTCTCGGAAAAACTCTCTGACGAGGAAAGTTTTCAGAGAGAGGGGGGAATAGCCTATCTTTCCAGATTGGCCGAAAATACGCCGGGAATCGCAAATCTGATCACATATGCCAAGATTGTTCGTGATAACTCCGTCCTGCGCTCCCTGATCAATGGCTCAAATGTGATACTGGAGCATGCGTATCACCCAGATGGTCAGTCTACGGAGGAGGTTCTGAACATTGCGGAAAAATTGATTCTGGAAATTTCGGAAGGCCACGACAACAGACGGAAAGAGTTCACAACCGTTGAAAACATGCTGCCGGATGTCATGGACCGGATCAATGAACTGCAGGAGTCTTCCAGCGGCATTACAGGAGTACCCACTGGGTTTAAGAAAATTGACCATCTAACCAGTGGCTTTCAAAGAGGTGACCTGATCATTGTTGCTGGACGTCCGTCAATGGGCAAGACATCACTGGCCCTGAATATCGCCGAATATGTGGGAGTCAATCAAAAGCAGCCTGTTGGAGTATTTAGTCTCGAAATGTCAGGTCAGCAATTGACAATGCGGTTGTTGTCTTCATTAAGCAATGTGGATTCAAACCGGATTCGAACCGGAAGGCTGAATGATTCAGACTGGCCACGTATCAATAAGGCAGTCGAGATGCTTCAGAACGTACCGATAGTGGTGGATGAGTCGAGTGGCCTTAACATCAACGAATTACGATCGCGAAGTCGAAAGATGCAATCGACTTATGGAAAACTGGGATTGATTGTTGTGGACTATCTGCAACTCATGCATGGCGTTGACAATGTGGACAATAGAGCGACTGAAATCTCTGGCATTACGCGCAACATGAAGATATTGGCTCAGGAACTCGATGTTCCAATCTTGGCTTTGTCGCAGCTCAACAGAGCGATCGAAACCAGAACCGAGAAGCGGCCCAAGCTCTCTGATCTACGAGAGTCAGGGGCGATTGAGCAGGATGCCGACGTCATCGTGTTCATTCACAGGGATGAGGTGAATGATCCGGATTCAGCAGATAAAGGCACGGCTGAAATCATCATCGGAAAGCAGCGAAACGGTCCTATCGATTCGGTTAGACTGACTTATCACTCCAGCCTTACCCGCTTCACGAACTATGTTCCAGATGATGCCTTTTGAATCATTTTGATTCACTTTCGAACGAATCAACCACTGCATGTCTGATGGACATCAATACCAGCTGGAAAAACCGTGCTCTGATTGATGTATCTGCACTCAGAGACAACATAAAGACCATTCGCAGCCTGGCGTCCAAATCCGGACTTATCGCCGTGGTCAAGGCCAATGCATACGGACATGACATGCAAGTCGTGGTTAGGGAACTGAGTTCCCAGGTGGATGGGTTTGCAGTTGCCAGCATTGAAGAAGGACTATCACTAAGGGAGATCGATAGCAAGTTGCCGGTGATGATTTTGTCTGGCTTTTGCGATCCTTCACAACTCACTTCTTGTGCCAGCCATCAACTGGATCCAGTTATCCACTCACTCCATCAGGTAGATTGGATAAAGGACTATACCGGTAGACCGCTAGATGTTTGGCTGAAGTTCAACAGCGGAATGAATCGACTGGGCATGGGTCATGACGACTTCATTCAAGCTTATCGGAAACTTGAAGCGAGTCCTCACATTGCAGATATCAGATTGATGTCCCACTTCGCCATAGCAGAGGACTTGAAGGACGAGTTCACAAGGAAACAGATCAGCGAGTTCAATCATGCTGCAATGGGGCTTGAAAGAGAAAAAAGCCTCGCCAATTCTGCCGGAATCATGTGCTGGCCGGATTCGCACTTCGAGTGGGTCCGGCCAGGCTTAATGCTATACGGGATATCACCACTGGAAGATGAAACCACGAATTATGGCCTAAAGCCCGTTATGGAACTCCAGGCTAAAATTATTTCACTTCAGAGCCTGGAACAGGGAGACGCCCTCGGGTATGGAAGAACCTATACCGCAACCCGGCCAATGAGAATTGCCAATCTCGGGATTGGATACGGCGATGGCTATTTCCGGATTGTTCCGGATTCTGCATACGTGATGATCAGCAACCAGAAGGCTCCCATTGTCGGAAGGATATCCATGGACTCGATGACTGTGGATGTCGGCAACATCGAAAATGCCAGAATAGGAGAATCAGCGGTTCTGTGGGGGGTGTCGCCCACGGTCGATCAGGTTGCAGATTGGGCAGGCACCAATGCCTATGAAGTGATGTGCAAGCTGAGCACACGGGTGCCTAGAGAAATCAGGGATTCAGGATGACCCTTGCTGGTAGAATTTTGAGAGTTCAACTCGAAGATCGCTTCAACTGCGGAGTTATTGAGAGTTTTTCATATCTGCTATAATCTTGAAAAAAAAATTCAATTAACAAACATGTAGAGGTAAAAAAAGGGAATTATATACAATAGTAACGAAAACACCCTGCCGCCATCCAGCCACAGATTCGGCTATTGCCTGTCTTGATACTGGATATTCACCGGCTGCATCAGTGCGTCGGCCAGCGCCGTCATTTTTTCCTCAACGGATTTGCCAGGAACATCAATCTTGATCCGTTCCTGTAGCTCGGCTTTCTTTGGCTGGTAACTTGAGTGTGGCAGGGTTACTGTGCGTTTGGGTTTCATTTCATTTCACCTTGAAGTTCTTCATTTCTTCGATAATATCCCTCAGGTCTGCCTGCACCCACTC
>JAPOSW010000029.1 GCA_026709505.1 Gammaproteobacteria bacterium
GGCACCTGATTGCGGCCTCGCCTGATCCAAGGGGCGGTCTTCGGACCGCCCTTTTTGCTATAGTTGCGAATGGCTAGTTAAGTATATCGTTCCCAAAGTTTTACGGGGTATTATGTGTTGTTGACAGTGATTTCGATGACTTAGACAGCAATCGTCTTGAGGTGCCCAATGTGGTCGCAACAGATGCTCACGATCTGGAATCACTGATATTTCGTTCCTCATCTCTGCGGAGTGTGCTGGCAGAATTTGGAAATGCTGAAAAGATCAACAGGTTTGAAGATAATGAGGGACAGGATGTCCGCACCGCATTGCTTGAACGTGCGCTGGTTTTTGGGCGATTGCGCTGGGCGATTCGATCGCGAGCCACGGCGGCATCATCGACAAGGTGCGGAAGGCAACCTCAACGACACGTGCGTGTGTGCCAGTCAAAGCAGGGTCGTTGCGGCGGGCATCGCCGATGGCGAAACGGAATCCTGTGCCACGTCGGCCCTGCACTGTCGCACCGATTCCACGAAGTACTGTTCGGGCTTGCCCTGCAAGGGGCCGGGCGGCTGAACGATATGGGATACAGGGGGCGGTCTGCGGATCGCTCAATCAGTCTTGAACCGTCACCGCAACATCGCAGGCAGTGGCCGCGTCTGCCCTCATCTCCAGGTCCATTGCACATCGGCCCACTTCTGAATGCGTAATGGCTTTGCCTGCTGGCGCCATCAGCCCAATACCGCCTATAGACCCTGTTTGCTGCACGCCCCTGTTTTGAAGTTCTTGGGAAACCGCTCTATCGGGGAATAAACAATGGACATGATCTTCGCGGGATCATGGTATCATCCGGCCAGCCGACAGGTAGGCCGGGTAATTTGTCGTATCCCGGTAGATGGTAGGCCGCTTCGGCGGAACGCGTACTGCATCGAGGTTAACGTCTCGTCCTGTCGGCCTCCTTGTCTTCACTGCAGCAAATTCCCGGTTAGCAACAGGTATTTTTCCTGTCGTAGATGGTGATAGTCCACATATCCCGCAGTCCGGAAGCTGTTGGTGATGCCTTCCTTTTCCTGGAAGTTGATCCGGAAGACGAGCTTGACCAGGCAGTCTTCTGCATCACTGGATTCGAAAACGTAGAACAGCCTGTTCCCCATCTCAATGTCCAGAACCTCTGGACATCAAATCCTGCCGGATTTTCGGGCGGTTCCACAAATGCGCTGATTCAAGGATTAGGGGAATAGAGTTGTATTTGTCCCTAAAAATGACTATTATGGATTAAAGGACAAATATAGAGACATATATGAGACAGAATAGAAATGAACAGATAACTGAAATCGTGAGCCTTTTGGAAAAAAAATCAGAGGGCCTTTCGCGTGGCCAGATCATGGAAAATCTGTCTTTCTCCATAAATGACAAGACATTACAGAGAATTTTGTCGCTCCTGTCAAACCAGGAACGAATACTGAAAACCGGCGATAGAAAAGCGACCAAATACTATCCAGTTCGATTTTCCCGGCAGGAAAATAAAGGACAAAAAAGTCAGGAAGAAGGCAATGTTTTCAGTCCTGAAGGCAGAAAATCCCTTGATTTTCTCGATTTGCCGCTTCATGCACGTGAAAAAGTGTCCTATAAAAGAGAATTTATCGAAGGGTACGCCCCTAACGAGACCGCATATGTCTCCAAGGAGCAACGAGATGCGCTGCTCCAGGCCGGGAGGCGGTTTGATCAGACATTGGCAGCGGGGACCTACGCTCGCAAAATCTGCCAGCGACTCCTGATTGATCTTTCCTACAACTCCAGCCGACTGGAGGGCAATACCTATTCAAGACTGGATACCCGAAAACTTGTGCAAGAAGGCATAAGTGCCGAAGGCAAGACTGATGAAGAAACCGTCATGATTATGAATCACAAGGAGGCCATATTATTCCTTGTGGAAAACGCACAAGAGATTGAACCGAACCGTTTTACAGTTTTCAACCTTCACAACTTGTTGTCACAAGACCTGATTGCAAACCCTGAAGCCTGTGGAAACATCCGGAAGATGGAAGTCGATATAGGAAAATCGACATACAAGCCACTGGGCAACCCGCATGCGCTCAGAGAGTTATTCGAACTGATCTTGATGAAAGCCGGAAAAATCGAGAATCCCTTCGAGCAGAGTTTCTTTTTACTGGTTCATCTGTCTTATCTACAGGCATTCGAGGATGTCAACAAGCGAACTTCAAGGCTGAGCTGCAATATTCCGTTTATCAAAAAGAACCTATGTCCACTGAGTTTCACCGATGTGCCAAGCAGTGACTATACAGCAGCACTGCTGGCGGTCTATGAAAAAAACGAGATCAGGCCCATGCTGGACCTGTTTTGCTGGGCTTATATGCGCTCTTGCAGACAGTATGATCTTGCTAAACAGTCCTTGGGTGAAATCGATACCTTTCGAATCCGGTACCGCAAGCAGCGAAAAGAAGTGATGGGCATGGTAATTCGAGAGGGGTTGCACGGTAGCGACATCGAGATTCACATCGAAAAATATTGCGCCGACAGGGAGATAAACGAGGTCGATAAATTCATGGCAATAACGCTCGCTGACCTGGACTCCCTGCATGCAGGCATAATCGTCGGGCTGGGCATTTCAGAAGCGCAGCTGAATACATGGCGAGATGCCAGACCGGAGTAGCAAGGGCTTCGGTTCTGGTCAAGCGTCCGGAAATTACTATTCTGAAACCGGAGGGGCACCGACATAATTTCAATTCGGCATTCTGTTGAATTTGAATGCCGTATGCAAGTATAGACCGAGTGAATGATCAACCTCGGGCTGCTCTGGATGCGGCTACTTGATGTCTTTTGCGATATCCTCAAGCGCTTTCAGCCATACTCGGTAATAATCATCGCTATTTTGGACTGTTGCACGACTCTCGTGACTGTCGATGAGTCCTGCGAGTCGCTCAGACCATTCTGCCCATGAAAATACCCCCTGCTCATTCAGATGCACAGCCATGGCAAATGCACGTGCCTGCCAGGGCGCATCAAAAACCGGTTCGCCTTCAGACTCAGGCTGCCCAGGAAGTGGACAAGCCCGCGTCATCGGACGGCATCGAGATAGGATTCGAAGAGGTCAAGGTGCAGCGCCACTCTTGATTCGGCATCTTCGGTTCCCCAGACTTCTTCGCCCTCAAACCGGACACAGTAAAGATGCACGGGAATCTTTTCACCTGTTTGGGCATGTTCATCTGCAAAAACGTGTGCGCCATGGTGATGAACCACAACCCCTCGGCGGCCCCGAATATAGCGCGGTGCGCGGGTGTGGAATTTGGGATTGAAATTCCGGACCAACACCGCCTGGTTCAACTGAAACCTGGGTTCCTGGTCGGTTTTCATGCTCACCGGTGCTCCCTTGCCCAGCATGCCGGGTATTCGGTCAGCAGAGACGGCTCCGCTGGCCTCTTTATTCCCTGGATTGCCGGAATGCAATTCCTGTTCTGAGATGAGGCCCTTGGCCAACAGCAACACCTCCAATCCATGGAGCCAGTGCTCGTAGTAGCTGCTGTTCAGATAGTCGCCGGGCTTCATGGTTTCACGGGCATGGCGGCTTTCATCGAGATTCCATTTTCCAAGCATCCCGCAGGCCAGTGTCATGCCGAAAACCTTGCGTTCCCAATCGCTTGAAAAGTCCACGCCCTGACTCCGGTCAATCGGCCCATGTCCGTGAGTGCCGCCTAGGTCGTGGGTTGAATTCATGATGAGGATTGTGGCGACTGGGCAAGACCGACGCCAATCATGGAGTCTCGCGTGACCAGCTTTGCCAGCTCGCCTTCACTGTAGTCTCCGGTACCGGCAGGACGTTGAGGCAGAACCAGATAGCGAATTTCTGCGGTTGAATCCCAGACCCTGATTTCAACATCTTTTGCAAGTTCTACCCCAAATTCGGCAAGCACCGCTCTTGGCTCACTGACAGCGCGGGCCCGGTAGCTGGAGGCCTTGTACCAGGCTGGCGGCAATCCAAGCACCGGCCACGGATAACACGAGCAGAGTGTACAGACCACCATGTTGTGAACCTTGCCGGTATTTTCGACGACCTGCATGTGTTCACCCTGTCTCCCCCGATAGCCGAGTTCCATAATCGACTCTGTCGCATTCTCCAGCAGTCGCTTCTTGTAGCTTGCATCGGTCCATGCCCTGGCTACAACATGCGCACCATTTTTCGGCCCGACCTGATTTTCATAGATATCGACCAGTGTGTCCATTGCAGCCGGGTCTACCAATCCCTTGTCAACCAGAAGCTCTTCAAGCCGGCTGACCCTGAGTTCGATATCGCTGGGGCCGTGGCTGTGGTGCGGAAGCGGTTTATCCGACATGTCGTTGTGCTGGTCCTGTTCCAGTTTGAGTCAACTTGGAGAAGACAAAATTCCTGTCAAGCAGTCTGATAGTCTGGATTTGACCACATAAGGTCAGGGTTTCCAATTCAGAAAACGCTTGTTATGGGGATTTTGTTTTTTCACAACCATCTCCAGTCGGACGGTAGCCCGGGTCATTCCGCAATAGAGTACCTTATTGAAATTATCGAGCCTGTCTTCATCCGGATCAACATCGACCAGGATCACGGCGGGCATTTCCAGCCCCTTGTAGCGATAGACGCTGTCAAATTTAAGGTCTCCAGCGCTATAAAGCTGCTGGCCGGTATCGTCATATCCAGTAAATTTTTGCAAGGGTACATTACCCACCATGTTCAGACTGTAGAACACTGACCGTTCGAGACCACAGCATGCAAGCACAATGATTTGGTGGCATGCAAAACCATCCTTCATCAATTCTTCAACGACATTCGAGACTAGACCGGGCTGTTCTTTGGACTCGTTGTATGCATGTATTTTGACGCCAAGCCCGGACAGCTTGTTTCCCTGCTCAAATTCAAAGGGCAGCGTTTGCAGGATGAATCGTGCAATCGATTCGGGTGATCGATAGTTGACCTGATACTGATAGCCAATGAATTGTCCATCAACCAAGCTATTCAGATTGATTGGGAGTTTTCCATACAGGTTTTGATCTCCATCTTCCAGCCACAGAATATTGGCATTGTCATGAAGAAACAGCTGCATGATTTCAAACCACTCCGGCTCAAAATCCTGTCCTTCATCCACGATCAGCGAGTCATATTTCCAGTCGTCCGTGATTTCGAAATTCATAATTTCATCCATCACATCCTTCCAGAAGTTTTTGTTTGACCGCATTTCTTCATACTTGAGCTTTTCTCCAACCGAACCTAGAAACTCATCGCAAAACCCCATAAAGGTATTTACCTTGCCCGCTATTCCAATACTCTGCCTGAGTTGATCCGAAAGGGGCCTGTTGAAGCAGAGCATGAGAATCTTGTGGTTTTTGCTCAATTCCCGATCAAAATATTCTCGGGCAAACTGGCTTTTCCCGCTTCCTGCGTTACCGTTTATTTTTAGCCGGAAAGGCTGCATCTCAAGATCCATGAGAATTCTTGCGTGTTCTCCGATATGTCGTTTAAAGCCTGTTTCCTGGGAGTCAATGTGGCTGTGTATGTCGGGCACGAGATTCAGGGTCTGCGAGAAGAAGTTGCGTACTCGCTCATACTGCCCGTCTGTTGACTTCTCGCCTTTCCCCAGAAGCTTCTCTATTTTTTTGGCAAGAAGGTTTTTTGAGATGGCGTCTACGATCCGATTCTTTCCGACTCCTGCTGCGTTGGCGTCCTTTACCCTGTAATCCGGGCAGTAGACCAGATAATCGATTTCTATCCGGGAATGCTGCGGATTGGCTTTCTTGAATTTATCCTGGACTTTACTGATTGATCGATTCAGTTGTTGAACGGGATTTTTTTCTTGGTCGCCATAGCGTTTCACAAGCCCGTCCTGGGTCTCTTCAAGAATTCCGTTCTTCTGTTCGATCACCAGGATTTTGCCGGACTGGTTCAGTACCACGAAATCAATCTCCCCAAAATGTGTCCATTTCGAGAATTCGAGAGACCAATGCACTCCGTGGAAAACCGTATAATCATCGGGCAGTTCGTCCCCGAGCATTTTCAAAACCAAGATTTCGGGATTATGCGGATCGGAGAGAGACAGTTGAGATAGATCAGACGGGATGAGATAGGCCATGATTTATAGAGGGATCAAGCGATTGCCGAACAAGAGGTGAATCTTAACGACTAGGGTTTCCAATTCCTGGCGCGGTTCCATGATAGAGAAACACGGAGTTGGTGGTCAAGGGTTTTTGAACGGTTTTTGCTGTCTGTTCTGTGCAGGAAAATGAAGTGCCTAAAATCAAGAAAAACTGTTTTGGTCAGTTACCCGCTTTTCTTTTGATTGTCATGCTTGAATCAGCAGGGATTGGGCGGGCAATGTCATTAACTGAATGTCGAAAGACGCGTTAACTTATTATTTTCCGGCTGCATTTTAATTAAAATACTGATTATATTAGAATCGATCAACCTTTACTTGGTCTCTATTCCCCCAGTTTTTTACGATGATCGTTTGTAGGAGCGAGCGGGCCGTTCCCGATATATTGATCCAGCCAGCCTAGCTATGCCCTCATTGACTGCCAATGCGGGATTTCGACTGTGGGAAAGCGTTTGCCAAGGAGAGTAATCGACATGAAAGTTTTTTCATTGAATTCCATGGGTCCTGACGACAAGAGTAGAGAAGGCGATCATGCCGGACTGGAATTAGGGTTAATTTACATTTATGACAGTGTTGACTATTGTGCTATGGCGGGTGTATTATAGGTTATCTACTTATTTCAAATGGAGAAACTTATCATGATAGCAAGGAAAATATTGACCATGGTTGCCACCATTTCTCTGATGGTGTTTGGAACGGCATTAGCACCGCAATCAATCGGTCCATTGAAGTTGACAGGGATTGTTGCTACTGCGGATCAAAACTTGGTTCCGCTACAAGAACGCAATGCTCAATGTATCGAGGCATGGCAGCAATCGGTTGCATTCAAACAGCAGCTGTGTCGCGAGATTAATGTCCGCTGGCATTCGTATTGGGCGTCCGACATGACTCTCGATGCTAATCCCGGATGGTTGGCTGATGGTACGCGTGCCCATATTGCGTTTTCACGCTGCCTTGTTCATGTCAAGTGCGATTTCGCGGCACACCATGTCGGTGAGGCTATATACAATCATGCGATTCGTTATCGCGATGTTGCAAAGATTCGAAGATGTAAGGATGATCCAAAAAGACTTGATACATCTTGCGAGCTGCTGACCCAGGGGGATGTACTTGATATAGTCGCCCAATCCATAGAAAACGATGTGCCAGCACATTACCATGAACATGAAGGACAAGGAATGAAACCCAGATATTGACTTAACCCGCCCTAGTAGACGGAGTATTATCATGCCCCGTCTACTAGGGTGACACGAGGTTCAGCAAAGTCCATTTTCCAGGGGAAAGCTGGATGGAGCCGCAGGTTCACCGGCACGGATCCAAGCCGTTGCTCCAGTTTCACGCCCTCACAGCCGTTCAAGGCACTTCAATGCAGGCCACCATGTTCTCTTCAAATTGGCTGTCATAGGCCCCATGTTTCTCATCTTCGGGGTGCCATAAGAATGGATATTCGACTCCGGGATGCAGCCATGACTAACATCGGCATATCGGTTTGCCCGATATCCGTCAGGCAGCATATGTGACCTTGACGCATGCTCCAGAAATAACATTCCGGGAAATAGTATCGAAATACTTGATTCCAGTTGTGCACGTGCGTCCGCATACAGTTTTTTTGCTTGTCTGTCGGTTTTTCATCTCCAGCAGCCCGGTTGCGAGACAGTCATTATAGAATCCCATCGGACCCAGTCAGTTGTGCAGTCAGACGGATTTTGCACTGTCGCAAAACTTCTGGTAGATCCGGATGGTTTTCCAGCAGTTCCGTTTGGGCCGAATCGTGCACAATTTATCCTCTTGATTTATTACCTTTAATTTTTTGAGCTGTCAATTTCTTCAGATCGCCTTATTACTATCAAGACCAGCAACTTGATTATGATAAGGCAGCTGCGTCTTTGATGAAGGCTGAGACGGTGCTGAAAGATCATCCTTTCAGTGGAAGCCCGTTTGAAGATTATGAACATGTCCGCCAATATCAGATTGGCAACACTGCCTTCGCTCTGCTCTATACCGTAGCCCGTGAAACGATTTGGATGATTGACGTGCGCGATACACGGGGAAGGCGGAGTGTTGATGCCTTACGCGCCTTTAATGACACGATACGCAACACCTATTGGCTATAGAAACCAGACCAGAGAGCTTGAAGTTCGCATTGTTTCTCCATTCGGTACGAGTACTGATAGACGACTGTAACGCTTTTATCCACCTTGTGCCTGCCTGGGAATGAACATACTGGAAAACACCCTCAGTCAGGGCGTCAGGAAAAAGCAACCCGTTGGTCTCGCCGAACTTGGCGATCCAAAATGCTGCTATCCGATATAATTCCCCATAATAATTTATCGCTAATGGATTAAGCAGTAATTACCGAAAAAAATCATGAAGTCTAATCCTTCTACCGGCCCATTCGGGGTCGAGTTTTATGATGTCGACGTCAACCAGATGTCTGATGTCGAGCTAGATGGGGTAGCCGTTGCCCAAAATATGCATGGCGTAGTCTTTATTCGCGATCAGGATCTTGATTGTGAACAGCATATCGCCTTTGCACAGCGCTGGGGCAAGATTGTCACCAATCGCTTTTTTGAGCGGGTTGAGGAGTATCCGCAAATTGCGATCGTGCGGAAAGAACCCAAACACAGAACGGTTGTCGGTGAGAACTGGCATACCGACCATTCCTACGATGCAGAACCGGCTCGCGGGTCAATCCTGTATGCCAGAGAAGTGCCTACAACGGGTGGGGACACACTGTTTGCAAACATGTACATGGCCTATGAGGCCCTGTCAAAAGGGTTGAAGACTGCTCTCGAGCATCTCAGTGCAGTGCACAGCAGCGCACATGTCTTCAGCACCGAAGCCATTCAGACTAACGAGCATGACGACGATCGGTTTCATAGCGGCGAACGAGCAGTCCAGAGATCCGCACACCCTGTTGTTATCAGACACCCGATAAGCGGTCGCAAGGCCCTGTACGTGAATCCGGAATTCACCACACATTTTCAGGGCTGGACTGAGCAAGAATCACAGCCGCTACTCGGGTATCTATATCAGCACTCTACGCAAGATCGGTTCGTTACGCGCTTTCATTGGAGTCCAGGTACGATGGCCTTCTGGGACAACAGGGCAGTAATGCACAAGGCAATCAACGACTACCCAAACGAGTGCCGGCTGATGCACAGGATCACATTGGCTGGATGCGCTCTGCAAGGCGCTTGACATGGATAATCAGCCGAAATTACCGAGCATGGACAACGCGGCTTGTTCAGCAGGCGGTGCTCCTGCGACCTATCGGGTTTGCGCATTCTACCGGTTCATGCGACTTGAGGAAATTCCGCTACTGCAGAAGCTGATCAGGTCCCGTTTGATCGAGGCTGAAATGTGCGGAACAGTCTTGCTGGCACCGGAGGGCATTAATGGCACGGTCGCAGGTCCAGAAAGCGGAACCCTTGAATTTTTCGAGTGGCTGCAAAGCCAACCCGGCTTATCGAGCCTGCAGGTCAGAGAGTCATGGTGTGAGAACCCGCCATTCAAGAGAACCAAGGTCAAGATAAAAAAGGAAATAGTGACTTTAGGAGCTGAAGGGGTTGATCCAGTTGGGCAAACCGGCACATACGTCAGTCCAGATGAATGGGATGCACTGATTGAAGATCCAGAAGTCCTGCTCATTGATGCCCGCAATGGCTATGAAGTGGAAGTAGGACGCTTCAAGGGAGCAGTGTCTCCGGATACAGCCACTTTCAGGGATTTTCCGGATTACGTGAAACAACATCTAAATCCGGAGCAGAACCCGAAAATTGCCATGTACTGCACTGGGGGGATCCGTTGTGAAAAGGCGTCGGCATACCTCAGGCAAAACGGTTTCAGGGAGGTCTTCCAGTTGCAGGGCGGTATCCTGAACTATCTCGAAACAATTCCGGGCGATCAATCAAGCTGGGAAGGAGAATGCTTCGTGTTTGATGACCGTACGACTGTGGATGAAAACCTCGCCATCGGCGGGTATGACCAGTGCCATGCCTGTAGACGACCAATCAGCGAGTCCCACAAGCAGAGTGACAAGTACACCAAGGGAGTAAGCTGTCCCAAATGCTATGATAGCAAAAGCGATCGGGATCGGCTGCGCTATGCCGAAAGGGAAAGGCAAACCCATCTTTCCGATCTCAGAGGAGATGTGCATATTGGGCCGGGCAGTCAGGCGAACCCTGCAACCCGCATAGCCAGAAGCTATGACAATTCCCAAGAACATGCTGATGAATAGAATGTCGATCGGAACTGTCCAGGCCATTGATGCTCTGGCAGTGCAAGAGAGGATGGCTCCCAATGAATTTGGTCGTTTGGGGCAATTATCTTACTGAACAATAATCAGCTGGAAAATGAATTGGCATGTCAGAAGTGCCAGGTTTTTATAGATTGAAAATGAGGGATGCTACTTGCAGGTCGTGCAAGATCATGCCATGAAGCGGGGCAGTAAGCCAAACAGGTTGATCAGGCGCGATGTTGATTATACTTTCACTTATAGCACCCATGGCTTTGTTTTTAGTCATCATGGCGTTTGTGTCATGGCTTTCACAAGACCTTCTTTGGGTGCCATTTGCTTTTGCAGGGATCTGTCTTCCATTAACCTGGCTGATTTAATATCATCGTTTGAGCAAATAGTGCTTAACGCAAAGGATTCGATATTTCCAGATTATTATGACCAAAGCCGAACTGCTGGAATTAATTTCTCATGGTGAAAACTCTGGAGTGGAATTCAAGCATGATGATATGCGCCCTGAACAAATCGCGAAGGAAATTGTGGCTTTTGCTAATTTTCAAGGCGGGCAGGTCTTGTTGGGAGTTGATGATGACGGCTCCATAAGCG
Source organism: Gammaproteobacteria bacterium (assembly GCA_026709505.1). Classification (GTDB taxonomy): domain Bacteria; phylum Pseudomonadota; class Gammaproteobacteria; order Arenicellales; family Poriferihabitantaceae; genus Poriferihabitans. The sequence goes on from JAPOSW010000029.1 coordinate 10,960, forward strand.
GCATTCAGCGAGAAAACCTTGACCGTTGGTTAGTGGATACAGTCCTTGGTCGCTACATACATCCCCGGATAATTCCGCACTACAAAGAGGTTCGGGTATCTGAGAGTCAACGTGTTGCCGTGATTACCATAAGCACGGGGGTAACCAAGCCTTATGTGGTTCGTCATCGCGACCGGGAAGATATCTATATCAGGACCGGTAGCACATCCAGACTAGCGACTCGTGAGCAACAGGCACGATTGTTTGCTTCGGGTGGCATGCTGCATGCCGAGAAACTCCCGGTTTCAGGCAGCGGGTTGTCAGACTTGAGCCAAGACCGGATGAAAGAGTACCTGTTGTCAATTGTTGGAGAAAACGAGGTGCCGGGCGATAGCGAAGGCTGGCATGCGCTTCTTTGCAAGCTGGGTTTCATGACAGAGTCTGAAACAGGGTCGCCGCCAGTATGCACGATTGCAGGCCTAATTCTTTTCGGGCTCTCCCCGCGACGATTGCTTCCGAATGCAGGCATTCGCTGGATGGCATTCGAAGGTAACGACAAGAGCTACAAGTCTCTGGATGATAGACTATTCGATGAGCCGCTGGTCCCGGTTCGAAACGTCTCTTCCGCAGTCGGTGGGCGTATTTTGGGAAATGGTCTCTTGGAGAGTCTGTTCATGGCAATGCGGCCATTTGTATCAGAAGAGCTGGATGACCTGGGTGATTCGCTCAGACGTCAAAGGTCATGGGCTTATCCTTTGGAGGCACTTCGGGAGTCAGTCATTAATGCAGTCGCCCATCGCGACTGGACTCGACATGAGAAAATCGAGGTCGTAAGGTACGCTGACCGCCTTTCCGTTCTGAGCCCCGGAGCCCTGCAAAATTCAATGACTGTGGAAAAGATGATTGCGGGTCAGCGCTCACCTCGCAACAACTTGATTGTAGCGGTTCTTCGCGATTACGGATATGTTGATTCACGCGGCATGGGCGTGCGCAGTAAAATCATCCCTCTCCTTCTGGAGAATAACGGTACTGTGCCGGAGTTCGAGGCATCCGAGGATTATCTCAAGACAGTCATGTATCAACGAGCCTAGTTCGGCGAGGCGGCACAATCAGATGTTGCGTTCAGTGGCCGTTGTGACGCGGGTTGTCAGGATCAGGGTGTCTGCAACGAAGGCAATGGCGGATTGATGGTCATGTGAGGAAAGCTTACGATAAACATGGAATTCACCTGCTGATGAAGTGTAGCGCCAAATCTGGCGTATCACGGTGAGAAAATTGGAGGAATTGCCCGGTTTTCGCAAGCTCTGCGGCATGTAGCCCTGGCTTATTCAGCAAAAAGAAAAGTTCATGAGAAAAACGTTGCTGGATTTCTCAACAACAAACTACTTCAAGGATCGTTCGCATGCATTTGCCTTTGGAGCCAAGCATGGCGTTCGGCAATCGGCGTCTTGACCTGATCGGCAACAGTCTTGTAAAACACCGCCATCGATTCTGATTTCGAGAGAACTGCCCGAAAAGCGGGAACCAGCCTGTGATAGGTTGCAATACCGCCAAGTCGCGCATTATTGACCCCTTCTTCAAACCATTGATCCCAAAATCGGGTTCCGTAGCCTGACTCGGACAAAGATTGATAGGCGCCTGTCATTTCGCGCAGTACTCTTGCCTTTTCCTCAGCCAGACCGCTTTCACCGGGATTTGCATATGCCTGGCCCAGACGCTTTCGGTAATCCAGTATGAGCTCGATAATTCTCGCGTTTTTTTTCCTTGCGGCGCGGTATTGGGAGATTTGCTCTGAATTGCCTTCGGCCCGCATCCATCGTTCAACTCCTTCTTGTTCCACGGCGGTCGCAAATGCTTCGTTAAACGCTGAATCGTCCTTGACATAGAGCACTTGGTGGGCCAGTTCGTGAAATATCAGCCCGGCGAGCGCGTAATCCGGGTAGAACAGGAAAGTATCCAGTACGGGGTCACTCAGCCACCCGAGTGTGGAATAGGCAGCGACTCCGTAAAGATCTGTATCGTAGCCCTTTTCAATCAGGCTCTCTTGATAGACGTCCGCTTTTTTCTCCGAGAAATAGCCCCGGTACGATATGCAGCCTGTAATCGGATAGCACCAGGTTTTGAGGGTTAAATCATAAGGCGGTGCTGCAATGACATTCCAGATGACATAGCGTCGTCCAAGCTCGCTGTATGTGGTGTAGGATGAATTCTCCGGCAGGTCCAATTCCTGAACTGCAAATTTACGGATTCGTTTGACAAGTTCCAGGCGTTCTCTGGTTTGTGGGGCTGTCTGGCTGTTTGAGAGCACCTCATCAATGGGTTTTCTTGAGAAAGTAATCTCGAGTTGTCCACGGGTTGCCTGGGCGAGATAGCCAAGTTGGCTGCACCCAGTCAGGAATAAACAAACAACAATGATCAGGTAGCGCATCAATGAAGGAGTCGAATTCTGAAAAACCGTCGGTCCGCAAGCCTTGAAATGAAAATCGTAAATGTACGCATGATAAATTGCGTGTGGTTCGTGGCTTTCGCGTATCTTTGCAAGGGGTTGCGTTGCTCTTCTCCTGCTGCTTGCGTTTCCCGCTTGTTTGAGGGTCGCATAGATCCGAAAAACCGGCAGTGGCCCAGAGTTGTCACGGAGAATGATTCGATACAGGAGGTGTCTTCATTTTTTCGGAGCTACTCGCTTTGCATCATTTTCGGCAGGGTATTAAACCACAGACTTGAACCGATATCAGAATCTCAGGTTTCGGAGTTCAGATTGCGTGATTTCAAGGTGCTGGTCCTCCTGTAGCCTGGTGTCTAGGCAAATTTCCCGGGGATCGATCAGCAGCTTGCGGGGAACGCCCGAAGCATGGCCGGCGGGCGCAGGCCCTGGTTGCGGGCGATCTCGCGGCTGATCGTGGCCGCACTCCGGCCAAGGTACCGGGCAATCTCCCGAATCGAGTCGCCTCTGGACATCAGGACCTTGATCTGGCATCGTTCACCGCAGGCCAGCTGGCGGCAGCTGTTGCGCATGACAGTTCTCCGTTGTTTTTGACATGGAGATTCTCATCCGCCTCCTAGCCATTTGCAGCATGCCCTCTTCACCAGGGTGTTGCACTTCAGAGTGGAATTGACATATCTAACAAGCTGAACCAAACAACAATTTGAATATGAACCAAGCCACAATAAGGAAACAAGCAAGTAGCCCAGGCGGGATCAAAAATCGTATACAAGTCAAGAGTCCAGTTACAGACCGATACGTTATGATACAAACTGCTGGCCGAATTGTTCACCATAAAAAATCAAAAGGGCCTTATTGCAAGGATATCAGAAGAGAGTGGTACCTAACTAGATGTTTTTAATTGGCATCACAATTCTTGTTGATTGAGAAAAACCCTGTTGCCTCCTAGCGAGGCAAGCCTCAGACCAACAAGACCTATTTTCATCTGAGGTTCATTTGGTGGTTGGAGGCGGCCCTAAGGCAGTTTACAACAATGTCAGGGAAGCTTTCATGGCCATTAGCACGGTGGAAGCATCATTACCCGAGTGGCATTCCCTGCTGGAACCGTTGCGATAATGCCATGTAATCCTATATCCTGTTGAGCTACTCTCAGTCATAACTCATGGCAGACTTGCCTTTAATTCCATGTTTCAGGTGCATCAATAGCTGGATGCATGTTTGTTACACACTCCGCAATAATATCTCCTGCTAATTCAGTCTCGTGAGAGCGTCCTGATGGCAGTGCAATAACTTTGGGAATTACCAGCCAAATTAGCACAGATTCTGCTTGACGGCTTCGGCTACATGGGCTAATATTCGTCATACGCAGTCACTGAACGGGCAGCCCGATGAAACGGCAAAAACAACTGGGCACGGTCGAGTTCTACGAGATGTTCCCGACCGAAGAAGCCGCGATCGCGTGGTTTGAAGGAGTCCGGTGGGCAAAGGGGCGGTACTGCCCGAAATGCGGAAGCAGGAACACTTACGCGGTTGCGTCAAAGAAGCCGCAACCGTACCGTTGTCGAGAGAAAGACTGCCGAGCGTACTTTAGCGCGACCGTTGGGACTGTTTTCGCCAGCGCGAAGTTGCCAGTGCGCAGGTGCCTGTACGCGATGTACCTCATGTCGATCAGCAAAAAAGGACTGTCGAGCCTGCAAATGGCGCGGGAACTTGGCATTGCCCAAGAATCGGCATGGCGTCTCGGCCACAAGATCCGCGAGGCATGGAATCAAGACGCGCTTTTCCCGATGACGGGCACCGTCGAAGTAGGCGAGACCTACATCGGCGGCCGACGGAAGAACATGTCGAACAGCAAGCGGAAAGACCTCGCAGGCACCGGTCGAGGTGCGGTTGGCAAAGCGCCAGTCGTGGGCATCCGCTCTCGGGATGGCGAGGTTCGGCGCAACGTCGCACCTGTTGCAACGGTCTACACGGACGAGAACGCAAGCTATAAAGGGATGAGGGAGTACCGGCATGCGTCGGTCACGCACAGTGCCAGTGAGTACGTCAACGGGCAGATTCACGCTAACGGGATCGAGTCGTTTTGGGCGCTACTCAAGCGTGGCTATCAGGGCTCGTTCCATAGGATGAGCGTTAAGCATTTGTCGCGCTACGCCGATGAATTTCAACACCGATGGAACAACCGCGACCAGTACGCGGTCGATTTCATCCGCGAGACGGTTGAAAGGATGTTTGGGCGCGAACTGACGCATCGAACCCTTGTCGATGGAGACTCGACATGAGCGAAGCAGCGATCCGCAACATCCCGGCCAGTTTTGAGCAGCTGGCCGGGATGCTGGTCGGTGCACCAGTGCATCGGCACACCGTAGTCTCGATGTTCAGTGGGTGCGGAGGAATGGATTTGGGGTTTCTCGGCGGGTTCCCGTTTGCCGGAAAGTATTACGACCGTTTGCCTTTCGAGATCATATGGGCGAACGATATCAGCGCTGCCGCATGCCGAACGTACAAGCACAACCTGAAGCACGATATCCATGCTGGCGACGTGGCGGAATTCCTTGACACGTTACCTGACAGCGCCGACGTAGTGATCGGAGGGTTTCCGTGCCAAGACGTATCGGTAAACGGCTCGCGGCGCGTGGACCCCGCCGAGGGAAAGCGAACCATCCTGTACCGCTACATGGTGGACGTGATTGCCCGGACGCAGCCACGCATGTTCGTTGCGGAAAACGTCAAGGGATTGCTCCAGGCGCATAACCGGGAGTTCTTCGCGCAGATGCTTGCGGAATTTGAGGCGACTGGCTACCGCGTCGGGTATCAGCTTTACCTTGCCGCCGATTTTGGCGTCCCGCAGATGCGCGAGAGGCTGTTTCTCGTCGGCGTGAGGGGCGATGGTGAGTTTGTCTATCCCGCGCCTGGCCTCGCACATGTGACGGCTCAAGAAGTGTTACGCGATTTAGAGGACCAGGGGGAAACGCAGGGACTTGCGCACATATGGAGCAAGGCCGCGCCGAGTCCTGACCAAGGAAGTCGCAAGCTTGCAGCCGACAAGCCTGCGACTACTATCCGAGCGGAGCACCACGGCAACGTGCAATGGCACTACAAGCTCGATCGGCGAATCTCGCTACGTGAAGCGGCTCGCCTTCAATCCTTTCCAGACGCTTTTTCGTTCGACGGCGGGATGCGTGAGACCGAGCGCCAGATCGGGAACGCGGTTCCTCCCGTGCTTGCGTGGCATATCGCTAGGTCGGTGAGAGAGTACCTTGCGTCAGGCTGAGTTTGAGCAGGTGCTGGATCGGGCTGTCGAAATCCTGACAGAGAATGTTCGTTCCAGCACGCTTTACCACGGACCGGAGGAGTTCGAGCAAGGCGTTCTTGACATGTTACGGGTTGCCGCTAGGGACAGCGGCTTTACCGTCTCTCCGACGTTCCACAAGCACGCTTTCCCAGATATCCGCGTCAATGGCTTTGGCGTGGAAGTGAAGTACACCATGCAAGACACTTGGCTCTCGGTAGGAAATAGCATCTTTGAGGGGATGCGCGACCCGAATGTGAGCAAGGTCTACGTAGTATTCGGCAAGATAGGCGGGACAGCCGAAGTCCGGTGGGGGCGCTACGAGGAGTCGATTACTCACGTTCGGGTGTCAAACTCTCCACGATTCGTTGTTGAAATGAGCGGCGAACGATCAGCGCTGTTCGGCCACTTGACAGTGACCTATGACGAGTTTTCTGCGCTTGATGACGAATCGAAGATGCAGCACGTTCGGGAATACTCTCGCCACCGATTGAAGGATGGCGAACGGTTATGGTGGCTAGAGACTTCACACTCGCTTCCCGTCGCCGTCAGAGTCTACCGCACGCTTCCCAAGTGTGAGAAAAGGCAGCTGCGCACTGAGGCGACATTGTTATGCCCGGAGGTCGTGAAATCCGGTGCAAGCCGAGGGAAGTACGACCGGGCTGGCCTTTATCTCATCACGCAACACGGCGTATTCGCGCCGCAACTGCGCGATCTGTTCAGTGCCGGGAGTGTCGGTGCCCGTGGCGGGAAACGGGGACACAAGTACATCGTGGATGCGTTGAGGGGCATCGAGGAAGAAATGCTCCGCACCGCCGCCGATCTGGACGGTGCCCTGTTTGAAGATTATTGGGGATTTCCGTGTTCACCCGCGGACCGTATTCGGCAATGGCTTGCGTTGGCTGACAGGTACGCGACCGATTGGGAGCCGCCCGGCGTCCTATTTACCTATGGCTAATTTGGCTGGTAATTCCCATAACTTTTGCATGCGATGGATCTGCATCAAAGCCGTCATTCGCTTCTAGACGGTCGTGGATAATCTGCAATGAATCTAATCCCTTGGATACTGCACTCAAGACCAATCCGACATTGAGTTCTGCAAACCGACCACTTGGCCTTCTTTTGAGTCGACACAAGCGCCTTACTTCGCTCAATTGATAATTCTTATCACTTCCAAATGCTTCAAGCCAGTTGACAGATAAGCCGCTCTCATTCTCGCGCAGACAAAAACCAGTACCACTCGCAGTCCCATCCTCGATAATCATACTAGGTTTGACGTACCGGACGATATGGTCGTTTGTGGGCAGGCCATCTTCCATCATTCGATAAGTAGTGCAACTAGCCCGAATGCATTGATTTGCAGTAATACTCCTTGGATGGCGTCACGACCAGAAATACGGGAGACTTCTTTCTCGTTTTCGCGTTGATTAAACATGACATACTGTGCCATGCCACCACCAAGAAACTGTAATCCGAGGTGATATCCTTTGCTGCCCTTCCAGATTGCACGGATATTGCCACTATCCGTCAGAACTAGACTTCCTTTTCGCAAGTTGGGATAGGCTGAAACAAAACGTCGGAAGTCCATTTCGGATGCCTCTCTCAGCATAAAGCCTTCCTGTATGGCTGCGTCTCGCAGGAATTCGATGCGTGATTTATAGAAGTCGGAATACTTTGAATTCCTGAGCAAGGTTTCATCGAATGTCGAGTCGTTGAACGACTCGACAATTTCTTGTATCTGTAGATGGGTACTTTTTTGAAATTCAGATAACAGATAATTTATATCGTTATATCCATCAGAGTGGTTTGGGTTCGATATAACTGTTGGAGGATCGTCTTCGGATATTTCAATAGTTCCGCCTTTTACGCCAAGTTTTTCTATAATGGATGGTGGAAAGCTTCCTAGTCCTCCTCGGCTTCCAAAGCTACCCGAATGTCCTGCCTCGGTTTTATGTTCAGTAAGCATTACGCTTCTCCCATTTCATTTTCGAATAGCGGGATAAAATATACAAGTCCGCTTGCTCCCATACTTCCATCTACACCTGATTCATAGCCTTGGCTGCCTTCCCCCCCCCTTACCTCCGTTGCCGATGGTTATTTCGAAATGGTCGCCAATTGACAAGCTACCCAACTCAAAAATGAGTGTTTCACCAGGAAATCCTTTGCCGCCGTTGCCGCCGATTGATGCAATCTGGCCCTCTTTCGGTGGCATTTTACCACCTTGTCCTCCGTTGCCTCCATCGCCATGCTTGCATCCTTGTCCATGTATACCTGAAACAGGATTGCCTTGATCAATCCTTCCGCCGCCACCGCCAGATCCTCCATTTCCATCACTAGCTTCCCAAGTCTGTTGCTTCATTTGGACACGAGTTAACTCCCCTCAACTGCCCCCACCGCCGCCACCTGCGCCATAAAGGGCAAGACCTTCGACAACGAAAGAGCCGCCTCCGCCTCCTCCAGCTGCTCCACGGAGAATAAGCAACCCATTTGGAGAATCCCAAATCCATTCAAAAGAACCTGATTCTTGCAAGTGATGCAGTTTAGCTGTCGACATAATTAAATCTTCTCAAGGAAATTATATACTTTAGTCACATTTGCCGCAGAATCGCACCCTGCCATTGTAGCCCCCGTGTTCGTCAGTGTAAACGGTTGCCCCCTGTATCCACGTTTTCCCTGATGAACGGCTGCAGGGTCTGGGCATCAGTGCCGGTTGCATCAGTCATCGGGCAAATGTGACTAAGGTATATAATTCCCCAAACAACAATGATCAGGTAGCGCATCAATGAAGGAATCGAATTCTGAAAAACCGTCGGTCTGCAAGCCTTGAAATGAAAATCGTAAATGTACGCATGATAAATTGCGTGTGGTTCGTGGCTTTCGCGTATCTTTGCAAGGGGTTGCGTTGCTCTTCTCCTGCTGCTTGCGTTTCCCGCTTGTTTGAGGGTCGCATAGATCCGAAAAACCGGCAGTGGCCCAGAGTTGTCACGGAGAATGATTCGATACAGGAGGTGTCTTCATTTTTTCGGAGCTACTCGCTTTGCATCATTTTCGGCAGGGTATTAAACCACAGACTTGAACCGATACCAGAATTCATGACTTCTATGTGAATAACCCGTGTATACCAGTGATACATGTAACATTGCTTGAGACTGCGATGTCGACCCCCGTTTCAAGATACGTACAGAAACACCGAGATGCCTTGCGTGCCGCCGGCTTGCGGCCTATTCAAATCTGGGTGCTGGATACGCGCCGTGAAGGTTTTGCCGCCGAATGTCGCTGTCAAGCCATACTCGTGGAAAAATCAGATCGTCAGAACACCGAACTGTCAGATTTCATGAATGCAGCGCTTTCTAATCTGGATGGATGGCACTGAGACGTGGCGATCTGGCTACTGTCGTCCTGTTAGAGAGCTATGGAAAACCGCGTCCGGCTCTCGTGATGCTTCCTATCACATCGACCATTGTTGATGCAGCGCTACTCCGTTTGGATATTCACCCATCATTAGGCAATGGGTTGGTGGCAAGCTCTCAAGTCATGCTGAATAAGCCGATGACAGTGAGTACTGACAAGATTGGAACCGTTTTTGGTCACATCGATGGCTCCACTATGGTTAGTGTAAACCGCTCGCTGGCACTGGTTTCGGGCTTTCTGGATGAAGGGTGAGCATGTATAAATATGGTTGTTTCAGTCGAACGAGCTGTCGTAAGCAAGCATCATAAACGAGCCATTTTCACGCCCCCAAAATTTCAGCATTTTTGAATTATGTCAAAGTGAGTAGCATGGGAGATCGTATAACAAATTTGAGAAGAAGTTTTATATGATAGACCTGAACAAGTTGAATTAAACGACAACATAAATATGAATCAAGCCGCAATAAGGAAACAGACACGCAGTTCAGGCGAGATCAAAAATCGCATACAAGTCAAGAATCCGGTCACAGACCGTTACGTTAAGATTGATACAACTACTGGCCTAATTATTGACCATAAAAAATCAAAAGGGCCTTACAAGGGTATCAGAAGGAAGTGAGACCTATTGAATAAATGCCACTGATCTACTCTCCATTATCAGAGGATGTGCTTGGGGCTATTAAAGGTTGTCTCTATCCTAAGTCTGCATTCCTGATGCGCCAACTTGGGGATCCTCCTTAACTTGATCAAGAAATGTCAAATTTGGTTATCGAGATCTTTATAAATTCCGGTATTGCCATTAAAGATGCTACATCATCAATAGGGAGCAAGGATTATCTGGAACGTATTCTTGAGATTATTCAGGGAACAGGGTTTGTCGCAGCATTATTTAGCGAGCACACAAGGCCGAATGCTTTTGCTAACATTGCTCTTGAACTTGGCTTTGCTGCGATGTGCGGAAAACCAATTATGGTAGTAAAGTCGAAAGAGGCTCAAGCACCTTCTGATCTTACTCGGACAGACTGGATTGAATACAGTCCAAGGAACGCCGCAGGCTTTGAAGAAAAAATCAATCTTGCGATTAAGCAAATTTATGATCTGTCCGTTCATCAGGGGGACATTCTGGAACTCGCACTTGAAGCTGAACGAACGGACTGTGCAATTGCATTAGAGCGGGCCCGGAAAGCTTTTCTTCTAACTAGGTTGAAGGATTATATTGATCATGCCGACTATTCTTAATTTACTGGAAACTTCCATCAAACCCGATAATGTAAACGACCTTTTCCGACAAATAGATGAGACTAAGTTGTTTATTCGTCAAGCGGAGCGCTCCCTAACACATGTTTGACTTGAAATGATCTTTTTGGATTCTGTCTTTTTGCATACTTCAGGCATACGAAACCCTGCCGTTATAAAGCGTTCTTAAAATCGAACTCCAAAGACTACTAAGAAGCCACCGTGCTTTCTTGGGCATCAGATCCGTAATTTTTTTGATTGCCCAGCATGGTTGAGGCATTGACCAGTGCGTTATCTTGTATCTGGCATAACAGGGATCCTTTTACGATAAGCATTGAGGGGTTGTGCATCGGGTTTAGAGATTCGGAGACTGAAAAACGAAATCAAGATTCGGGGAGTTCTGCCAGAACTTGATCCAATAGCATTCAGAGTGTAGATTCTGAGTTTAATTCAAGCCCAAGTTAACTTGATATCTGGCGGCGGGTTGTCAGTAAGTTTTCTCAGATAATCTCCCAATGATGGTATTGGAATATGGTAGCTGCCTGGATTATCTCTTGACTCCATCAAAACCCCGGCATGCAAGGCGTCTGTCAGGAAGTCCTTCACAGGTTCTCCGCTTTTGGTTCTCGCATATTGGGCAATGTTGAGAATCTGATCTATATTCAGCAAGCCATCATTTTGATCTGCGGCCAGCACCAGCTGCTTGTAAATCCAGGACTGGCCGGAGCATCTGCGAAGGATCATCCTGTAGTAGTCTTCCTTGCGATCCCGGGCGTTGTGAAGAGTCTGTTCAAGCCATTCATTCCTGATCTTGCCTCCATGTTCAACAATGACGCGAGAAGCAGCAACGGCTACGCGATTGATGTGCTGTGGCCAGCCTTGAGACAGCTCCGCCAGGCGCTCCACCCAGATCTCCCGTTCTTCCCCTGAACCAGAAAAGCCATAGGCTTCAAATACGCCCTTGACTACTTCCGAGGATTCCTCATGCGACAGCAGTTCAAGGTTCACCACCCGCTCGTCCGGAGGTCTTGAAAGACCTCGGCCACTCAGGACTTCCTCGGTATCACTCAAGCCAAAGAAGGCTGTTACGAGAGGAATGCCCTGGGTATTTCGATGCAGACAGTCTATTACCCCTTTGGTCATGTCATCCTTCACGGCATTCTGCGCTTCATCCACGAACACGACGATATGGTAATTCCTAAGCAGTGGCTGTACATGCTGGAACAGCCCCTGGGGAGATTCTGCCGACTCCTTTTTGCCCAGGGATGCCCCGCTGACTGAAATGTCCCTGTAGGGTATTTCCCTGAGAAGCTGTCTGCCCTTCTCAATAGAGTTTTTCAGGGCGGCAGATATCCGGTCGCTGGCATGATTCAAGAGACGCTCGTTTTCTGCATTTGCAGCAGAGACCATAGACCGAACCACGGTATCTGGCCATTTCAGGCTCGATGGATCTACCAGTACCGCTATCCATGGGTCCTTGAAGGTTGAATGCTGGCGAACTGCCTCCATGCACTCCTGCATAAGTGCTGTCTTGCCGGCACCCGGAGATCCCTGGAATATCATGGTGCCTCCGCCAATGACATTGTCCCTGAGGTTCAATACGGCATCCTGAAAAACCCTGTATTCGTCATCGCGACCTCGAAAGAAGGCCTCACGTCCGGATTCGGCACGATCAGTGACTCTTAGCCATCTCTCCAAAGGCATTGGATCGGCAGGTGATGGTTTCGGAAAGAGTTTTTCATTCATGTATGGACTGCTCCCCATGCGCGGTTGAAAAAGTGTCTTGTCGCCTTGTGTGTTAGTCCAGTAGTATTCGGAGTATAGACCCTGCCTTAAGTTCAAGTCCAAGTAAATAGGGTATCGGGCGATGGGCTGCTATGAAGTTTTCTCAGATAATCTCTGAATGATGGTATTGGAATATGGTAGCTGCCCGGATTATCTCTTGACTCCATCAAAACCCCGGCATGTAAGGCGTCTGTCAGGAAGTCCTTCACAGGTTCTCCGCTTTTGGTTCTCGCATATTGGGCAATGTTGAGAATCTGATCTATATTCAGCAAGCCATCATTTTGATCTGCGGCCAGCACCAGCTGCTTGTAAATCCAGGACTGGCCGGAGCATCTGCGAAGGATCATCCTGTAGTAGTCTTCCTTGCGATCCCGGGCGCTGTGAAGAGCCTGTTCGAGCCAGTCATTCCTGATCTCGCCCCCATGTTCAACAATGACGCGAGAAGCGGCAACGGCTATGCGATTGATGTGCTGTGGCCAGCCTTGAGACAGTTCCGCCAGGCGCTCCACCCAGATTTCCTGATCTTCGCTTGAACCGGAAAAGCCATAGGCCTTGAATATGCTTCGGATTACATCACAGGTCTCTTCGTAATCCAGCAGTTCGAGATTTACTACCCGCTGATCAGCAGGCCTTGAGATGCCACATTCGGTTAACCTGCTTTCAGTATCACTCAAGCCAAAAAATGCGGCCAACAAAGGAATTTTGTCGGGCGGATCATGGAGACAACTCAATACCCCTTTGGTTGAGTCTTGCACTGGGGTATTCTGGGCTTCATCAATGAATACAACTAGATGAAAATCCTTTAGTAGATGGGCGGCATTATGGAAAACCAACTGGGAGTCTGCTGTGACCACACCCTCAGATTTGGATTTTGGTCCAAATGCATATCCACCTACGCCAAAACCTCTTTCGGATAACTCTTTTCCTAGCGCTCGACCAATATCCAAAAATCCTTTCAACTTGTCAGTGGTCTTATCTAGAGATAACCTTGAAAGCCGTTCGCTTTCCCGATTGACCGCTTCGATCAACAACATCACAACTGCAAACGGTGATTTCAATACTTCTGGCTTTATGTCGACCGCTACCCATGGTTTTTCGGGAGTTGAATGCTGTCGAACCGCTTCCATGCATTCCTGCATCAGCGCTGTCTTGCCGGCACCCGGAGCTCCCTGAAAAATCATCGTGCCACCGCCGATAAAACCATCGTTGAGGCTAGTAACGGCATCCTGAAATACCTTGTATTTATCATCTCGTCCCCGAAAGAATGGCTCCCGCCCGGATTCGGCTCGATCAGTACGCCGCAGCCACTTCTCCAACGGTATTGGATTGGCAGATCGGGGTTTCGGGAATAGCTTTTCGTTCATGTATGGACAGCCCGCAATGCACGGCTGAAAAAGAGCCTTGTCGCCTTGTCTCGTGCCTCTGGGTCAGTAAGGATGATGTTTTGCATGTCCTTGTCACGCTGGAACATCCGGATCACGCCCCTCAAAAATGCTTCTTCAAATGCCGAATACACCACGTCAGGAGGGTTGTTTCGCAGCATGTCATACAGATTCTCATCCATTATTTCACGATTGACTTGTTCGAAGCGAAGCATATCCTGTTCTGAAAAGTCCGTACCGTGTCGGCTGTTGAATTCCTTGACGATCTCGGACAGTTCCTTCTTTTCGTCCTCCGTATAGGGCGTGGCTCCGAATTCACTGATGGCAGGAAGTTCCAGCGTATCGCCCGGTGAGAGAGACCCGCTACCCTCCTCCTTCTTGTCCACCCTGAAAGCCTGCAAGTCAAGCATTTCATCCGTGATCTCGATTTCCGGGGGTATTTCGCGGTTCGGCAACAGGCGGGAAAGCCAATCGCCGTAACATGCAAGTTTTTCAAGGCTCGTGTCTTCCAGAGAGTAGACTTGAGCGATAAAGGCATAGAAGCGATTGAAGCTCCTCAGCAGCTGGCGGAACTCCTCTTGCAGTGCCTCATCATCATCCGCCGCAAAGCGGGCAACGGCCTGCCGAACCAGACCCTCAAGGCGCGGCCTGTCTGCGGTGCCGAGCGGTCCCTTGAAGTATGTCTGTGCAAAGCGCTCGATCTCTTCATTGTCGAGATAGCCAAATTTGAACAGACGCCTTTCCAGATCATAAATCTGATTCGGATCAGACATTGCTTCAACGGCTGTGACTTCATAAAACGGCTTGAAGGCTGTCTGGATATCTTCGATGCTGTTCTCAAAATCAAGGATGTAAGTGCAGTTTTTATCCGTCCGCTTCCGGTTCAGACGCGAAAGCGTCTGGACAGCCTGAAGGCCGGCGAGTTTTTTATCGACATACATGGCGCAAAGCCTGGGCTGGTCAAAACCCGTCTGGTACTTTTCGGCCACGACCAATATGTGATAGGTGTCAGGATATGGAGTTCCATCAGGCTTGCATCCGTCGAAGCGACCGGGGAGCTCGGTTTCGGAAAATCCGTTGATGCTTGCCTCAGTTACCTTTTCGCCGCCTGCATCCAGTTCGCCCGAGAAAGCGACAAGAGCTTTCAGGTCTGTATAGCCTTGTTCTTTTATGTAGTTCCCTATACCGTCGAAATATCTGAGCGCATGCTCCCGGCTTTGGGTAACGACCATCGCCTTGGCCTGCCCGCCCATTTCATGCATGGCATGGCGGCGGAAGTGCTCGATGATGATCTCGGCTTTCTGGCCGATGGCGGTGGGATGCAGGCTTGCATATCGAGCGACTTTGCGCTGTCCCTTTCGCCCGCTCAGCCGGGGATCGTCCTCAATGGTCTTCTCGAGTTGATAGTAGGCCTTGTAGGTCATGTAATTCTGAAGCACGTCGAGAATGAAGTCTTCTTCGATTGCCTGTCTCATGGAGTAGAGGTGGAAGGGATGAGGCAATCCATCCGTGCCTATTTGTCCAAAGCGTTCCAGAGTTACGTTTCGAGGCGTGGCGGTGAAAGCAAGAAAACTGATGTTGGCCTGAGGCCCCCGCGCTCTCTGATGTTTCAGTATCAAGTCCTCGACTTCTTCATATGGAGTGGCTTCGCGTGTCAGTGCATCCGTCATTGCCTGGGCGCTTTTGCCCGACTGGCTCGAATGTGCCTCGTCCACGATGACTGCAAATTTCCGTTCCCCCTGGCCTGAAAGTGCCTGCAGGTGCTCGGTCGAGAATTTCTGGATTGTGGTCACGATGATGCGGGCACCGTCAGCAATGGCCACCTTCAATTGACGTGATGTACCGTCGATTTTCTTTACGATGCCTCTGGTCTGCTCGAATTGCGAAACGGTTCCTTGCAGCTGCCTGTCGAGCACGACGCGGTCAGTCACGATAATCACGGTATTGAAGACCGGATTGTCGAGACTGTCATGCAGGTTGATGGCATGATGGGCCAGCCAGCCGATCGTGTTCGACTTGCCGGAACCTGCCGAATGCTGGATCAGGTAGTTGTTTCCGGTACCATTGTTTTTGGCATGCGCCATGACTTTGCGCACCGCATCAAGCTGATGATAGCGCGGAAATATCATTGTTTCGCTTTTGCGGGTCTTCTCCAGATGCATGAACTGCCCGATGACGTCAAGGAGCACCGAACGTGAAAAGGCTGCTTCGCCCCAGGAACCGGATTTGTAGAGGTAGGCAATGCGGTGTTCGTCCTTGATATCCGGATTTCCGGAACCGCCATCCCGGCCCCGATTGAACGGCAGGAACCTGGTCTTTCCATTCAAAAGCCTGGTTGTCGTCGAGACATTGTCTTCATCGACCGCAAAGTGGACAAGTGCCCCGCGTTTGAAGGCAAGCAGAGGCTCGCCTGCAGGAGAACGTTCGGTACGATACTGTTTTTCGGCATGGCGAAAGGTGGTTCCGGTAAGAAGGTTCTTGAACTCCATCGTCACGATAGGCAGGCCGTTGAGGAAGAGTACGGCATCGATTCGGTTTTCACACTTTGTGCTGTATTCAACCTCTTTCATGACCGAGAGAATATTTGACTGGTATTCATCAACTCGTTTGGGTTCCAAACTGCTTGCAGGACGAAAATGGCAAAGAGAGAACTTGATACCAGGCACGATCTTGATGCCTTGGCGAAGTGCGTCAAGCAGTCCGCGTTCCTTGATGGATCTTTCCAGTTCCTTGAAGAAGACGTTTTCAGCTGATTTTTTGTAATGGGCCACGAGCTTGTCCCATGCGTCCTGCTGGGCGGTCTGGATAAAGCGCAAGACCAGATCCTTGTCCATGGCCAACGGGCGGTCATAGTCTGTCAGGGGATTGCGCGACACATAGCCTTCGCCGCTGACAAGACGATCAACAAGATGGTCTTGCAGAGTCTTCTCTTTGTGGAGGTTGCTTGCAGAAATGGTCATGCGAACTGCTTCTCGGCTTGTTCTACCCGGTGTTTTGCTCACGCTTTATCGTTCCAATCTGCAATATCGTTCTGTCCAGTCACTGTTTCTATAATCAGTGAAGCATGATACTCGCGGAGTAGGGTGATCGATTTCCAGGATTTTTCAGTCAGCTGGTCAATTCGATGTATGGCGTGACGAAGGACACGGGCGATAGAGGCTTGCTCGTTTAGCGAAGCCATGAAGCTGACAAGTGCCCTGAGTTTTTCAGCAGTAAAGCGTGCAATCGGAAATTTGTCATTCAGTGCAACAATCCAACCTGCTCCGACATGAGAAGTAGCTGGTTGCTTCATGCTATCCGTATTTGGGCCATACGAATGCTCTGCAATAGCAGTGCTAATCAGGGCTTCATGACCCTGTTCGCCGGTATCGGTGATCATGTTTTCAGTATAAGGCAGTTATATTGGCACTTCCGTTACTTCGCCCGGCAGTGATTCTTTAATGGCAATCCGAATTTCTTCTGCCCTAAGACATACTTTTGGCCAGGCCGGTGTTTGCAAGACTACAATCGCCAACGATCTACCTTTTAGATTCTGTTGATATTGCATGTTCTTGTCTGTAGTCACAATGACGCGATATCCGGTCTCTTCTGCCCTTCGGATCAATTTTCCATTTTCTAAAGTCTCACATCCCTTCCCTTCGGCTAGATCCACCAAATGCTCTGTCAGATAATGCCGGAGTGGTGCTAGTGTCCCATGATCAAACAGAATCTTCATGTTCAAGCAGTGGATTTTAGGTATTCTGACTCATGCTTGAGTACTGCTGCAACCTGCCAGTCCTTGACTTGAGGATACCATTCCAGAAATTCCTTCACGGTTGCACCACCCTCCAGGTTTTCAAAAAGTGCGTAAACCGGTACTCTTGTTCCGGCAAAGGCCCAGGCCCCGCTGATTTTACGCGGATTACGTTCCACTGCCTTGCATTGTGCCCAGTCGGTCATAGGGTTTCCTCATGTTCATGGTCAGATCGGATATGCAGTGAATGCTGTTCAGAAAGGGTTGAACTTGCTTCATCACCGCATGCAGCAGAATTCATTTGCTGCAATTCTGCCGCCGCTTCGCGTACATCAATCTTGCCGGTGACCACATCTGCAATCAGGCGAGTGCGGTATTCCTGGAGTAATTCGATTTGTTTTTTTGTGCGATCGGCGATTTTGTACAAATCTGCGATAGCATTGTCCAGAAAACGGGCGATAGAAATTTGTTTGGGGAGAGAGGGTACTGCCAATCTTGTGTTGCCTACGAAATGCCAGTCAGTTCGTGGCATCTTAGATCCGAAGGTCGAACTGTTGATCCAGTCTATAACTGGTTTTGAGCGAAGCAATATCTCTAGGAAATGTGGCGATAACCGATCAGTAGTGCGAAGTACCAGAAACTCACCAACACATTGTCCACGAGATTTTGAGCGCATAACTTTCGCCAGATATGGTCGCAGTTTTGCAAATAATATATCCCCCTTTTCAAAGAGCTTCAGCTTGCTTTCGATTGTCTCTGTGTAATTTAGTGTTACTCGGCCCGTCCAACTCTCGACATTCTCAAGGGCAACATACGGTAACCCTTCTTGTAGCTTCTCATCTTGTTTTGATATCTGATGCACAATTAATTTGAGTCGCATTATTTGCCAATGCTCCGGCACATCCCCCAGCCACTCGACACCGGAGGGCTTATAGGCTGGATAAGGTTGCCCAGTCTGAACATCTATCCGTCCGGTGACCGCTTGATGAATGATGGCCTGTTTATATTCCTCAAGAAGCATGATCAGCTTTTTCTTTTTCTCGATTAGCCGGTCAATCAGGGCAGTCTTATGGTCGAGAAAGTCTGCGATGGCGGCTTGTTCGGAGAGAGGGGGTACTGAAATAACTAAATACTTCAGTTTGCTAGGATAAATGTGAATCACTGTGAACCCTCTTCCCATGAGATTTTTTTGTTGGACAGATGCCGGGCAATCTGCTGCATACCCGATGTATCGCGCATTTATCTCAATGAAGGATCGAAGAACAATCACGTCACTACCGCAGTAGGCCAAAGTAGAAATTAGATTAACTGCTGATTTACCAATATCTTCCATGGTTTCTCCAGAAGCAGCGAAAAGAACATCTCCGTACTTGATCGGTGTGTATTCGGATGCCGCAAGATCAACCGCAACGCAAGACCTACTCTCGGTAATAAAAAATTGGTGTTGTGTGTAAAGATCCCCATATCGAATACATGGTACACCTTTTCTACTTTCATCAGCCTTGGTTCCACCACTTCCTTTGAAGAAACGGCCAACTTGCCCGAGTCGACGAACTTCCCAGTGCTCCGGCACATCCCCCAGCCACTCGACACCGGAGGGTTTGCAGGATGGATAAGGCTTAAACCCGAAAATCATGGCTCAGACCATTGTTTCATTTGTTCCTCATTCCAAGTCTCTTGGGAAATGCGGTTGCTGAATTTGGCACCTTGCCTCTTCCCGGAAGACTGATTCGCGAGAAGCTGCATCTGGCCATCATCACAGCGGGCGACCAAGCAATATGTCTTGGTCGCTGTCATGTTTAATCAGAACGCTCGAACCGGACACATTCCTTTATGCGTCCGTCTCTTTCAGATGGGTTTCTAACTCTTCCCGTAAATTGGATAACATGAAATAACCACATGCTCCTAACCTCATCTTTTCACGATTAAAAAAGTTCAGCAAAAACTCATGTGTCCGAGGTCTGTTGCTTGACTGCATTCTGTCTGGCTACCCAGCGCTGCCATACAGGATCATTCTGTCTAAACTTCCGCCAGTATTCGTCGTATTCCCTGCCGCTCAGATGCTTGGTTGCCTCATAGTTCTTTCTGCGTGCTTCACGCATGAACTTGACGCAGTCGAAATTTGTCGATTCTTCAGTCTTCATGGATATATGTTCTCTGAGGTCCGGATATCGATTTCCGGATAGCCAAGATTTCGGTTGACGCTATTGTACGCCTGAATACGCCCCCAATTCACGATGTGCTTGAAATTCCAGCTCACAATCACATCGACTTTGCCGAGACTTGCAATGGCGACATGCAGTGCATCGTTGTAATGGGTAGGACCTACGGCTCCAGATGAAATGTAGGCATTGGCAAGTTCATGAGCCTGCTCTGTCCCTTCAAGCAGTTCTGACTGCGTTTTAGGGACCTGATCAGGAATTTCAGCTACATTTTCAGGAGCCCCGGCAATTCTTTGCGAGTCACATCGGAAATCACCATGATTGCCTTTTCCTGCTGGAAAGCTTCGAACAGAAGACGTGAGTGTTTGCGAAACTTGTCATCTTCGCAGCCTCCTATCACCGATGTATCCACATAAATCCTTGGTTTTGTCACTCATTCTGCTTTCAGGGTACCTGGAGTGAAATTGGGAAGAAGACTGTCGATTTCGCCCTGGAGCGCCATAATATCCGCCTGAATTTCTTGTAGCGTGCGCATTGGCACTGGCTTGTAGAAATAGCGGTTGAAATTGATTTCATAGCCCACCCGGCCGACCTGCTTGTCACGGGCATCCGTATATTTCTCATCAACCCATGCATCAGGCACAAAAGGCAGAACTTCACGCTCCATATAGCCCTGCCAATTTTCGGAAAGAGGCACCAGTTCGTGATCCCGCAAATCAGGATCAGGTTCGGGCATGCCGCTTTTGTCATTGCAGATGTCGGCCTTGTCATCTTGCTCGGACAGTGCAGACAGGATCGCCTTCTTCAATGGAGCACCGACCTTGATTTGAGCATTGCGAAGATTGCCTGTCAGAATTTCGTCAAATTCATCCCGGTTCAGGAAAAGCCTGTCTCCAATCTTTTCAAGCACCGACCTGATCTCGGCTTGCTTGTCTTCCTCCAGCTTTGCGAAAACCCTTTGTTCAGCCAGTCGATCAAGCCGTTCCGAATCAACCCGAAAATTCAGCCTCAACGGGCGCTCAATGCGGATTTCGCGATACCCGAAATCAGCGGTCTCGAAGATGCGCGATACATTATCCTCCTCGCTTGTGTCCTTCATGAATCCTGCATAGATACGCACGATTTCAGATCGTGCTGCATCAGGAATTTCACGCCGCTTGCTGCCCAGAGACTTGCGCATGGACTTCCAGAAACGATCACCGCCTGCATCAATCAACTGTACCTTGCCGGTTCTCTTTTCCGGCTTGCGGTTGGCAAGAATCCAGACATAGGTCTGAATGCCCGTGTTGTAGAAAAGGTCGGTCGGCAGGGCGATGATGGCTTCGACATAGTCGTTTTCCAGCATCCAGCGGCGAATTTCACTCTCGCCTGATCCTGCACCGCCCGTAAAAAGCGGGGAGCCATTCATCACGATACCGATGCGCGAACCGTTCTCGTCATTGCGCATTTTAGAGATCATGTGTTGCAGGAAAAGAAGCTGGCCATCCGAGATGCGTGGCGTGCCCGCTCCGAAGCGCCCGTCGAAACCCATGGTCTTGGCCTCGGCTTTGATCGGTTCCTGATATTTTTTCCAGTCCACGCCATAGGGTGGATTGGAGAGCATATAGTGGAATTTTTTATCCGAATGGGAATCTTTTATTAGAGTGTTGCCAAAGGCAATTTGTTCAGGATCGTGTCCAGTCACAAGCATGTCGGACTTGCATATTCCGAAGGACTCGGCATTCAGTTCCTGGCCGAAAAGCTCAACTCGAATTCCGTCATTGAACTCCTTCAGAGCCTCTTCAGTTAGTGCCAGCATGCCTCCAGTTCCGCAGGCAGGGTCATATACTTGGCGGATGATTCCGCGCCTGGTTAATCTTTCATCATCGTTGGCAATTAGAAGATCGACGATGAGCCGGATGACCTCTCGGGGCGTGAAGTGTTCCCCTGCCGTCTCGTTAGAGATTTCGGAGAAACGTCGGATCAGGTCTTCGAAGAGATAGCCCATGTCGATGTTTGAGACAGTGTCTGGGTGAAGGTCGATGCTGCAGAAGCGCTCAAATACATTCCAGAGGATTCCGCCTTCATTGAGACGCTTTAGTTGGTCAGTGAAGAGAAACTTTTCCAGCAGGATATCTCGGACATTGCCAGAGAACCTGGTAATGTAGTCCACAAGATTGTCGTGGAGTTGGCGAGGGTCTTGGCCTTTCAGTTTCTCAAACGTGAAAGAAGACAGGTTGTATACCTTTACGTTGTATCCAGCAGCAGCATAGAGAATCTGATTGCGGGCATCGTCGTACATGTCGTCATGCAGCGTTTTAGCTACATTGAGGACATCTTCCTTGGTACTTTCGAGGATGCAGTCAAGACGACGAAGCACAACGAATGGCAGGATCACCTTGCCGTATTCCGATTGCTTGAAATCGCCGCGCAAGATCTCAGCGATTGCCCAGACGAGGCTACTCAAGTTCTGATTTTCCGTGGACAAGAGACAACCATTAT
Source organism: Gammaproteobacteria bacterium (assembly GCA_026709505.1). GTDB lineage: Bacteria > Pseudomonadota > Gammaproteobacteria > Arenicellales > Poriferihabitantaceae > Poriferihabitans. The sequence continues at coordinate 32,863 of JAPOSW010000029.1, forward strand.
TCGCTTGTAACTACCTGC
>JAPOSW010000055.1 GCA_026709505.1 Gammaproteobacteria bacterium
CCAGCACGGCGCCACAATCCGGCTCAACACTGTTCAGCCCCGCCTTGAGAGAGGATGCCAGCCCCTGCCGCCAATCTTTGTTGAGCACAACTTTTACCGGCAAATCACTGACAGCCTGTGCTACCGCCTCTGAGTCAGCGCCGACGACAACAATGATCCTGTCGGGGGTGAACAGCCCACTCAGCCTGTCAACGCCAAGCCGAACCAGACTGCAGCCGTTTACTTCGACCAGTTGTTTACAGCGGCCATACCTGCGCGACCCACCGGCGGCCAGAACGATGGGAGTCACCTCTACTATCGGACGCTTGTCCGTCATGGTCTTTTCAGGGTTATTACTCAAGTTGTTCGCAGGAGCAAGAAACGCATCCGTTTCCAACTCGTCACAGAAGGAACTGAGATGAGCAGGTGTTTGTCTGGATTGCAACCCCGTCGGAACCTGCAGACACGGTTTGATATGCTACACTATTGCGAAGGTCAATTTCCGATTTTATCGGTGATATACCGAACTTGAATCTCGGGATGAATGTCTTAAAGGCGTCATCTAAAACAAAATACCAACGGAGGGGCCACATGCTATCAGCAGTTGAAGCAACCAGAGCAGAGCTATCAAAAACTACTGAGGCGACCAAAAAGTCAGCTTTAGGCCAGTTTCTTACGCCGGTAAACACTGCTGCCTTTATGGCTGGTCTTTTTCCTGACGGGGGAGGTTATTGCCGTTTACTTGATGCGGGTGCCGGAATTGGTTCGCTTTCTGCTGCTTTTCTGGAACGGTGGAACGCTGCTGGTTTTCATTTCCAAGGTGTAGAGCTGGACGCTTTCGAGATTGACGATTCGCTGCCTGTATATTTGCATCAAACACTGGAAAAATATAGGAATATTCCGGGTTTTGTCTCAACAATCAGACAAATGGATTTCATTCATGCTGCGACTGAGTGGCTCTCCGGAAGTTTTTTTGCAGAAGAGTTCCAACAATATACACATGCCATACTTAATCCACCTTATAAAAAGATCAACAGCAATTCACTGCATCGGTTAGCCCTGCGCCGTGTCGGTATTGAGACGGTTAATTTGTATTCAGCCTTTGTGGCACTGAGTGTAGCGTTGTGTGCTCCAAGGGGGCAAATTGTGGCAATCATTCCCCGTAGTTTCTGTAACGGACCATACTATCGTCCATTCCGTGATTTTATCCTTACTCGCACAGCTATTCGCCATCTGCACTTATTCGAATCCCGCGACAAAGCATTCAGGGATGATAACGTGCTACAGGAAAATATTATCATCAGGCTCGAATGCGGCGCAGAACAAGGGCTGGTAACGGTTTCCACCTCTGTTGATGATACTTTTACGGACTTAACAGCCCGCAGTTTTCCATTTGATCAAATCGTGTCTCCGGACGACTCAGAACGTTTCATTCATGTGCCGACATCTCTCTCAGACGGCATAAAACTCACCCCGGCCATTCGCCATACCCTTGCCGATCTTGGCCTCAGTGTTGCCACTGGCCCGGTAGTTGACTTCCGCTTGAAAAAGTATTTGCGCAACATGCCAGAACCGGGTTGCGTTCCCTTGCTTTACCCTTGCCATTTTAATGGTAGTACTATCTGGCCGGCTCTTGATGCGAAGAAACCAAATGCTATCCTGCATAATGACATTACTGAAAAATGGTTATTCCCAAGCGGTTATTATTGCGTAGTTCGCCGTTTTTCGTCCAAGGAAGAAAAACGGCGAATAGTGGCAAGTGTAGTGAACCCTGAGGTCCTTGATGATGCGACATTACTCGGCTTCGAAAACCATTTGAACTTGTTTCATGAAAATAAGAGCGGTTTGCCAAAGGCGCTGGCATACGGATTATCGGTATTCCTTAACTCAACCCCTGTGGACGAAAATTTTCGGCGGTTCAGCGGCCACACTCAAGTCAATGCCACTGATCTCAGACTGATAAAATATCCCAGCCGTAACAGGCTGATTGAACTTGGAAAGTGGGCCATGCAACATGGGAACCTCTCACAGGCCGTAATTGATGACAAAGTGTGCACACTTGCCACATGAATGACAAGCACGATTATATCAGGGCCGCAAATGAGATCATTGTCTCGCTGGGATTGCCAAGAACTCAACAAAACGAACGCTCTGCCCTTTGCTTGCTGGCTTTACTAAACCTCACTCCTGGCAAGGCATGGTCTGAAGCGGAAGACCCGCTTATGGGCATTACTCCCATTATGGATTGGGTGCGAGAGCGCTATGGCAAAGAATATGCGCCGAATACCCGAGAGACTATCCGTCGTCAAACAATGCACCAGTTTTGTGATGCAGGTATTGTACGTTATAACCCGGATCAACCAGACCGTCCGGTAAACAGTCCACATGCAGTCTATCAAATCGAACCTGTTGCGTTGGGCCTGTTGCGTACTTTCGGCACAGATGAATGGAATGGCAATCTGAGTAGTTATCTTGCTGAACGTGAAACTTTGGTGGCCCGCTACGCCAGGGAGAGAGAACAAAATCGTGTTCCGGTGACAATCACACCAAATACGGAAATAACACTGAGCCCCGGCGAACACAGCGAACTACTTCGCGCTATCATCGATCATTTCATCCCTCGCTTCGCACCGGGCAGTTTGCTGATCTATGTTGGTGACACCGGAGACAAGTGGAGTTACTTCGATATCGACTTGCTGACAGAACTTGGCATAGAAGTAGATTCGCATGGCAAAATGCCAGACGTGATTATCTATTACAAAGAGAAAGATTGGCTGCTTCTGATTGAAGCAGTTACCAGTCATGGTCCCGTCGATGGCAAGAGACATGACGAACTTGCTAATCTTTTTGCCGCGTCAAAAGCAGGTTTGGTTTACGTAACCGCTTTCCCAAACCGTGCCACCATGGGCAGGTATCTTGTTCAAATTGCCTGGGAAACAGAGGTGTGGGTAGCCGATGCTCCATCACACCTGATTCACTTTAACGGCCTGCGTTTTCTGGGGCCGTACAAGGATGGGTCAGAATAAGTCTGGTGCTGAAATTTTATGAGAATTTATCGATATGAGATTCATGGGCATTGACTTGGCGTGGGGCAAAGGATCAAAGAATAAAAAGGCTAATGAAAGCGGTGTAGTCTTGCTGGGTTCAAATGGAGATATAGAGGATGCCGGATGGGCCGTCGGAATCAGTGAAACTATTGACTGGGTTAAAAGCCATACTCACGAGGATATGCTTCTTTTTGTGGATGCCCCGTTAGTGGTGAATAACGAATCCGGGCAACGTCTTTGTGAAAAACAAGTCGGTCAGCGTTACGGGCGTTGGAAGGTATCCGCGAACTCAACTAACAAACACTCGAAATCGCTTGCAGGCTTACAGCTTCGCGAAGAACTGGAAAAACTGGGCTGGCTTTATTCGGATGGTTGCTCAGGCCCACCAAGGAGCGGTCGCTATCTCAGCGAGTGTTACCCGTACACCACTATCGTCGGTGTCGAAGAACTGGGTTACGTTGATGAACGGCCAGTGTACAAACGTAAACCAGGGAAGATGAAGAACATGAAGATGCCTGAATTCCGACGGTATAGAGCCAGACAGTGCGATAAATTAATATCCCGCATCACGAAGGAGCTATCCGCTACCAAACCTCCAATTTATCTGGCATCCCATCGTGAAACACGTTGCCTCATGAAGGAAACCTCCCCCATGTCTGCCAAGGAGTATAAGCACAGGGAGGACTTACTTGACGCAACACTGTGTGCCTGGACAGCTTCCCTTTGGTTTCATAAGGGCAAGCAGCGATGTCAGGTACTTGGATGCGATGACCCATTGTCTGAAATCCATCGCGCTACAATCATAGCTCCGGCCAGAAAGGGACAAAGATAACCTTCTGCTATGAGATTGTGTGAACTTGCCTGACCTCCCCACCCCCCTTCCCTGGGAGAGAAGAAAAAAATTTCATCCTGTCACTGCTTGAATACCGCCCGATGAAAACGGATGATAAAGTACTTATCGAAAGGGAGCGTTACTGGAAAGAAGTTTTCCTGTCAGGAGGTGATTTTGGTTATAACAGAAATTAGATAGTCACCGCACCGGCCAGCCCTGCGCTGTGTCGGTATTGAGACGGTTTGCCCAGGTCTTTCCCGGAAGGCCACAGCGTCAGCCTGAACTGCCTGAACGGGACGCTCGTCCCCTGCGTGACCGTAGAGAAGTTCGACAAGTTTGGCGCAGTCAGATTCCATCCCCTGAATTTTCTTCTCAACACAGAATTTGTAAGACCATAAGGCAAAAGTGTGTTAGACTGCCGCCATCAGATTGGATAATGAAGGTGAGCAGCATGGATACTGGTCGAATTGAAAAACACGAAGCATGGTCGAAGGTCCGGGCAGCGCTTTCGGACCCGCGTTGGGACTTCAGGACTGTGGACGGCCTCGCAAGGGAAACGGGGTTGGGCGCATCCGACATTCTGGGTCTGCTTGAAGCACATCGGCATGAGGTGCGCCGTGCGGTTTCACGGGACCGTAAAGGTCGTGCTTTGTATACGACCAAGTCGTGGCCGGTAGGTCTGCGAGAGGTTATCGCTGACCTTCAGGCATTTGCTGCCAAGTCATTCTGAACGTCTGCGAGCGTCAGGAGGGCGCTGGGTATGGAAATTTTATTGGGGCTGGCAGGAGGAGTTGCCGCAGAAGTTCTACAGTGGTTCAGAATTCGCAAGGAACTGCACAGGGGCATACCTGATTGGGCACAGCATTGGCTTTATTGGTTCATTACTGGCGTAATGGTGGGCTTTGGCGGGTTGTTGGTATTCGTATATCAGGCCTCTGACGTGGAAGTCAGTCCGATTATCGCTTTTAATATTGGCGCATCAGCTCCACTCATCATCGAAACATTGATTGGTCAAGTACCACAGGCCGAACGCGGCGCGATAGACTAGCATACATGGATCATACAGCTTTACTCGCCCTGGCGGACGGTAGCCTGTTTTATGGTGATTCCATCGGTGTGGACGGCGCCGCGGTGGGGGAGGTGGTGTTCAATACCTCGATCACCGGTTATCAGGAGATTCTTACCGACCCGTCCTATTGCCGTCAGATTATCACTTTTACCCAGCCGCAGATTGGGAACGTGGGCGTTAATGCGGAGGATGCGGAGTCCGGCCGGGTCTATGCTGCCGGCATGGTCATCAAGCAGGCGCCGT
>JAPOSW010000062.1 GCA_026709505.1 Gammaproteobacteria bacterium
CCTGCGCCGCGTCCGCAATGGCGGGCGCTGGATACGCACGCCTGCAGGGCCTGCATGGCCGGATTGCGTCGCCTGCAATGCCGGCAAGTCGAGACTGTCTCCGTTTCGGAGGCTGACCGGATGCCTCGCGACCCTGATCCCCCCCCCCCCAATATCATTAACTTAATGTCCCGAAGCGCGTTAACTTAAGGGGATGCCCGGGAATCCCGGCATTCGGCAGGATTCAGCGTGTTTTCATCAGGCCTTTCCGGGTTTCCACTTGCCGACGGGCTTCTGGGAGATGCGCCTGAAGGAGCGGCCGATGCGTTCCCGGTACATCGACACTGCGATGCAGGACAGGTCGGCGAGCTGCTGCGGGGTGTAGGCTTTCCCGCCGAGCAGGGTGGTCATCAGCACCCAGTCGCTGCCGGGGCACTTGACCAGGCGCACGGTTCGCGGTTCGGGGTCCTTGCCTGAGGCGGCGAGGACTGCCTGCCGGTCCGTGCATGCACTGTCGAAGAACGCCTTGACCTGGGAGCAGGCCTTCCGCCTGACCCGGATATTGCGGTTTTCGTGGGCGGCCAGCATGGCTCTGGAATAGCGTCCGCGGCTTCGACTGGCGCTTCTCGGGCAGGACGATGACCCCCTGCTCCTCGAGCAGCTCCATGGCCGAGAGGCAGGCCGAGTATCTCGGCTTGCCGCTCGGGGTCAGCCACTTCATCTGCCGGGCCACCGTCCTGGCGAGTTCGGTGCGGGCGAGTCCTTCGCCGGCCGCTTTCAGGCGGTCGCGGATCATCGCGACATGCCTTGCGGTGAAGCGCTTGCCGAAGAAGGTGATCGACTTGAAGGTCTTTTCATCGAGTTCCACGGGACGATTCCTGAATCAGTGTCCGGGAATCCTAATGGCGCCGGTGAAGAAAGCCAGGCGTTTTTTTCAGGGGCCTGCAGGAAAAAGGTGGAAAGCAGATTCTCTATTTTTATCATCAGGTTATGAATCAGCATGACTGGATCCGCGGCGGGAAGGCAGGACGAATTCATAAGTTAATGACATTGCCCCCCCCCCCTGTCTGTCCATGAAGGCTACGCCCTCATGGACAGACAGGGGGAAGTGTTGCACTTCGGAGTGGAACTGGGATAATAAATAGATTGTGTGTATTCATGATAATGATTCCTACTATTAATGATATATTTGAACAAAGTTATATGCTACATGAATGTTACAGTTTTTCCATCTAGAGAAATTCCTTGGCGCATGAGCCTGAACTCCGCAGTCTATCTGAGCATTGCCATTTTCGACGACTCTACGGGTATATCCCAACAAAGGCAAAAAGTGCGACATAGGACGTGCGGTTTTGTGAAGATGTCCTTTTCTAAACCGACCTGTTATCGGTCATGTCGAATTCTCAATTTCCCTTATTATTTCTTTAAGGTAGTCCAGCATTATATCTTGCTCAAGATCGCATAGGGCTTGAACCAAACTACCGTGATTCTTCTTCAAAAAATCAACGATCAAGCTCTGCGCCGTATCATTGGGGTAATCCGGGAATTCCAAACTGTCGAATTTCTCAATTACCCTGTTGATAGTCACGCTTTTTTCATGCCTGAATTCTCTTATGTGATCTTCAATTTCCTTTGCCAGTCGCGACTGCTTGAATGATTCAACTTTATTGCTCTGTTTCTCGACTCTGCTCATTTTCTATTTCTCGCTTGATAATCTACATTAGATCGTTTTGGGTTATTCCTTCACCAAGAAAACCCGGTTGGTTTACTGGACGATTATTGGCCGCTAGGATAAATCCGCCGCTATATACAGGTCGGTTTAGGAAAGGGGAAGAATCGTACGCTAAGGGATTTAATTGTCTGATGCTATGAAATTCACAAATCTATGTAGCACTTTGTACCTTTGTTGGGATAGACTCAAATACTGCGGCCATAGCGAGTTTAGCTGAGGCACTTTCTATGTTCAGGAAATTTTGTAAAAGTTAGCATGTTCAAACCAAGACTATTCAAGAACGCTGGAACTTTGATCCTGTTTCTCGTCTTCATGATTCTCAATGATTTCTTGAAACGCTTTTTTGAATGTAAATTTCTGTTGCTCATTAAAGAACGGTAGGCCATAGAGGGCATAATCGCTGTTTTCAAAAATTGCTGCGAGTTCGGCGTTGCCCGAAATACCCATCAAAAAGTCTTCCTTCCATTTGTCGTTCTGCATTAGATTCTTGCCCTTCGGCTCTACGAAAAGCTGGAAAGTATTCCATCCCCTGGCATTTTTGCGACGAAGAAATAGAACAAAGTCAGGTTCAAATGCTTGTCCGTCGGCAAACGCGAAAAGTTTTACTGCCTTCTCATTCCTAAGCAGGTAAAAGTCATCATATAGTTCCTTTAATACTTCTGTCTGTTCGCACAGAAATCTGACGAAGTATTTTTCCTGATCCGTTTCGTAATTGTTATCGTATGCATGCCAATCTTCATGAAGAGGATCGTATAATCTTAACTCATCTATTTAAGTGTCAGGCCAACTCAGTCCAGCCTCGCCTTCAATTCGAAGTTTCAATATCTTATTCGTAAAGCATTTGTCGATCTTACACGGGTAAAAATTCTTTGTTCCTATGTGGTCTTTACTTTTGCTCATCATTTCATCTTCAATTCCACGAAGAACATACTGCACGATGTCAAGTTTTTGACGTGATGTCAGATTTTCAAGGTGTTCCTTTAGTCCTCTAACCGAAACGATTATGCCCCCAAGATATTTGAGGGATGTTTGAAACTCTATACACCCGTAAGATTTGGAAAGTGCTTCTTCAGGGTAGTGAAGTGAAAGAAAGCGTTAGAATCCATAGCAAAGGGCTGGCGCAAAAATAACTTATTAATACTGGCTTGCATTTAGGCCATCAATCAGTCAGGCATTGCCTGATCTGGCCTCTCTGTGCCGCCTTTCCCCCGTTTCCGGAATCCTGTTCCGGGAATTTCGTGCAATCTCCGCTGCAAGGTCACGGTTTGCAGCTCCAGCATGACATAATAGAATACATGTATAATTCTACCATGTCATAATGAACAGCCATGAAAACAGATGCCTTCACTGCCGACCCCATCATCCGCCTGATGCATGAGCAGACCGTTGCCTCGCTGCCGCAAATTGTCGAAGCGCTCGGTTCGCCCAGCCATCGCACCGTGACCCGCAAGATCGTACAGGCCGGATGCCGGTCGAGCTATTCCCATTGCGGACGCTACTATACCCTGGATGAACTGGCCGATTACGATCGGCATGGACTCTGGAACTACCGGGGCATGCGCTTTTCCAGACACGGTTCCCTGATCGACACGGCACAGCGCCTGACCGACCTTTCGGAGGCCGGCTGCCGGGTGGACGAACTCAACGAACGGGTCGGGGTAGATGCGCATGTTCCACTCTGCAAGCTGAGCCGGTCCGGACGCCTGGGCCGAGTCCGCATGGAAGGCAGTCATGTCTATTGCAGTGTCGAGCCGTCGCAGCGCAGGAAGTAGCTGCTGGCACGACAGGTCATCGATTCCGATGGATTGCCCGAGCGGTCTCGGGAACCTCGTTCCGAGCCTGCTCTCAAGGCCGCGGTTGCGACCCTGTTCAGCCTGCTTGACGAACGTCAGCGGTGCCTGTTTGCCGGTCTCGAGTCACTGCGCTTCGGGCATGGCGGAGACCGCAGGATTGCCGCTGCCCTGGGTCTGTCCCCGAGCACCGTTGCCGCCGGCCGCAAGCTGCTGGAAAAAAAACGCCGGACTCCTCGACCTGATCCGCACCCTGGTCGACAACGACACCGCGGGATGCACGGTCACCGGGCAGCTGTGGGTTCGTCTTGCTATTGCCAGGCTGGTATCCCAGCTCAGGAAATCCGGCCATGCGGTTGGCGAACGCACTGCCGCACGGCTGCTTCGGTCCCTCGACTGCCGGCTGCGGGTCAACCGGAAAAGCATCAGTTCCTGTTCCCATGAACAACGCAACGCCCAGTTTGAGAAGATCGCCCTGCTCCGCGCCCGCAGCACGTCCGAGGGCATTCCCGTGATCAGTGTCGATGCCAGGAAGAAGGAACTGATCGGAAGGTTCAGGAATGACGGAGGCAGCAAAGGCTGTCGGCCCCGTGCTTGGAAATACTTTCTGAAACATCGACTGGCCGACCCGTTCAATCTCACCGTCACGGTCGCTCACTGCCCGGCAGGCGCATCGAAATGGAATCCGGTCGAACACCGCCTGTTCGGCGAGTTCGCAAAGCAGTGGGCAGGCGTGGTCCTCGAAAGCGTCGAGATCATGCTGCAGTGCCTGCGGGAAACCACCACGAAAACCGGCTTGACCGTAACCGCAGAGCTCGTTGAAGGCACCTATGAAAAAGGCATTGCCATTACCGACCGGCAGCTCAAGGCACTCAATTGTGTCAAGGACCGGCAAATCCCAAACTGGAATTACTCCATAATGCCTGCTCCTTGAAGATATCGAAAATCAACAGGCATGGACTCAAACTAACAAGTTATTTTTGCGCCAGCCCTTAGTTTACAGTACTAAACCGATTGAACCTGGAAAAAAGGGCGAGTATTGGCATCATCGAGATTGGTCGGTATGGCAACGTTTCAATGCCCTCGGACTGGAGTTTCTGGGTCCGCAACTGCCAAATGGATGCCCAGCCCATTTCCCACATTCCCCAATGCCTGCCGATACCCAGAATGTCCCGAAATATAAGACCACTCATGAAAAATCCCCGGCGGAATCCTGGAGACAGTTAGACTGAAGTTCTGAGCGGTATTTTACCCGGATTTTTCTTCAATCCGTTGATTTGCCGTGTAATTCTCCTGAATGCTGCTTCCATGAATTTTAATGCTGTAGGCACTAATATTATCAAGTCCAGAATTACCCTGTGCCAGTATCCTGATTTCAGGTTCCATTAATATCCTGTATTTCCTTCTCATTGAGTCGATCATGTGCCATAACCGCCTGATGTGAACAGGCACTAATAACCTATCACCATATCACACTTGACACAAGCTGCGTTTTGATGTCCAGTTCCTGAC
>JAPOSW010000110.1 GCA_026709505.1 Gammaproteobacteria bacterium
CTCGCGGATCGACAGGCCTCTGGACATCAGAACCTTGATCTGGCATCGTTCATCGTAGGCCAGCTGGCGGTAGCTCTTGCACATGACAGTTCTCCGTTATGTTTGACATGGAGATTGTCATCCGCCCGCTGGCCGTTTGCAACACGCCGCCGCCCCACGGGGTGTTGCACTTCAGAGTGGAATTGGGGAATCGAATCAGCAAGAAATTTTTTAAAAAAGTTGTTGGCTAGTTAAGTATATCGTTCCCCAAACTTTTCTGTATTTAATTGATCAATACAGCCCAAGGCGTTTTGTTTGGGGCTTATATGCATTACTTGACAAAGGTCAACCTTTCCCACAATAGGGTTCGATATGGACAGACAGGAGGTCAGTATTGCGCTTCGGACTGGAACTGGGGTTTGTCAAGTAATGCATATAAGCCCCATAATTAATTCTGGCAGTCTACCAGCTTAGGCATGAGAATACATTTTCTGAAAAATCAAACCAGCTGCGAAAGGAATGTTTTTCCAGGAACGATTATCGGAGAATTGAATTCGAAGCAGTCCCTGTCCACATATTCTGCATCCAAAGCAACTTGAAAAGCATGTTCAGCCTGTGTTTGTTTCTGAAAATACATGAGTGATTTCGACAACTGGCTGCCGCTGGATTTAACCTCTGCCAGAAACCACGGATGCTGGTTCCTTGTGACAAGAAAATCGACTTCATGCTTTTGCTTGTCACGGAGAAAATACAGCCCGAAATCCCCCTTTCCAGTTTCTGTCCACCAATGCACGGCTTTGAGCAATGCGCTTGCCACCATGTTTTCAGCACGTGCACCTGCATCATCGAGCTGCGACCAGTCCCAAAGGTAGTACTTTGGTTCTTTTCGCAATGATCGAGCCACATTTTTGTACCAGGGCCTGACAGTGAAGCAAAAGTAAAGAGATTCCAGTGTCGCAATCCAGCGACGAACAGTGTCGACGGAGATGCGAACCGTTTTTGCCATGTAGGAGTAACTGGTCAGCTGTCCGACCTGAGTACGCAGCAGCCTGGCCAGCATTTCCATCTGATCCAACTCCTGTATTCGAGTCAGATCACGCAGGTCCTCCCGAAACAGCTGCTCCGTTTTAAGATGTTTCCAAAGATTATAAAAATCCTGGCTGGCCCGAAGGAACGGCTCAGGAAAACCGCCATATTTCCATAATGCCTCCCATTCATCCTTGCCAATAGACGCGGGTTGTCGATTGAGAATCCTCCCTCCTTTGACGTCAAGGCACTCTGCAACAGAGATTGGATGGAGCGTATAGGAAAAATAACGCCCCATTAGACTGTCGCCACTGCGTCTAAATGTTTTCAATGAAGCACTGCCAGTAACAAGAATCCGGGTTTTTTTCTCGTTCTTGTCAAAGAAGCCTTTCAGGAAATTTCGCCAATCACGGTACTTATGCAATTCATCAAACATGCATAGCGGCAATTCAGCCATCAGACGATTCAAGCCAAGCGCTTCCGAAATTTCTTTCTGCCCATTCAGAATCAATGCTCGATCATCTGTGTCATCCCAATTGAAATACCGATTATCGACAAACTCTGCCCCGAGCATATCCGCCACGGTTGTCTTTCCGACTTGTCTTGGGCCTGATAGAAATATCATTTGCCGATACTTTTGACAATGATCGATGAAATGATCATGCAAATGCCTCTTCATGACTTTTTTCATGCATATCTTAAATAAGTTATGATCATTTTACGATATGCAATTAATATAGTCAAACAAGATGCATTCCCTAATCCTTAAATGGAGGTTTCAGCATTGGGCGCAAAGCCATATGCAATGCAGGCTTCAACCCTCGGCAATCCCTCCAAACAAGGCCTTGGGTACTCTCATGTTTCCTATTTAGTGTTTGCCAGAAAAGCCTGATTTTGACACAATTGTCCAGTACAGACAGTCAGGTACAAGGCGAAACAGTCACGTTTCGGGGCTCGGAGATGCGGCAGGTTCTGCCGGTTTTCGGCCAGTCAGGCCAGAACGGCCTGTTCTGCTCCATTTTTGCAGAATCTTCGGGAAAAAAGCATGAGAAAGACAGAGACGCTGCAACTGGAAATCGGCGGCCGCCTTCATTGAGGACCTGGTGATTGATCCGAAGTCCTGCGACGACATCCCGGCCCTGCTTCCGGGCCTGCAGCATCTGCATGCCGCCCCGGTGCTTCGCAGTCGGCTGTCTGCCCTGATCGAGTCGGGGGCCTGTCCCGGGCTGCTGGGCAGGGTGGGCGGACTGGCGGTCGAGTCGGGGCACCGGGTGGCCGGAAAAAAGCCTGGAGAGCCGTTGCGCGGGCGCTTTGACTCCTTCTGCGTCGAGACCGACGCCGGACTGCTCTGGGCTGCGATGCGGTGCGCGATTCGCCATGCCGCGCGGCAGTCCCGGGAGCTGGGCGTTCCGGGCTGGCGCCAGCATCAGCACGTCACCGGGAAGGTAGTGAAGAAGGCGTTCAGCCAGGTGCGCACCTCGAAGCTGGCGAAGCGGTCTCCGGGGCAGGTTCGGCATCAGTTGCTGGAGGGGGAGCCGGTGTGCGTGATCGAGGACCAGTACCGGTTCATCCTGCACCATGAGGTGATGTGGGAGGGGGGCGATGCGGAGCATGCGATGCCGACAGTCGAGTCCGCACAGGAGAGACCTCCAGAGCTGTGCATGACACTTCTCTAAGGTTCATAGTATGGAGATTGCCGTCCGCCTTCTGGCCGTTTGCAGCACGCCTCCGCCCCCCAGGGTGTTGCACTTCAGAGTGGAATTGGGGCCTCATAAATGTCCAGGTCAGGAAATTCTGTAGGCAACCAGCGAGAGATAGGCAAAGTAGCAGAACACCAGAAAAACTCCTTCCAAACGGGTCATTTTCTCTTCTGTATAGAGAATCGGCAGCACAATAATGGCGGCAAGGGTCATGAACGCGAGATCAACCCATGAAATGTTGCCTATCGAAAGCGGTGCGATCAGAGAAGTCAATCCCAGTATGGCCAGAATGTTGAAGATGCTTGAACCGACTGCGTTGCCAATCGCCAGGTCCCCCTTTCCCTTTAATGATGCGATCAACGTCGAGGCGACCTCGGGAAGTGAAGTGCCGAGCGCGACGAGTGTCAGACTGATAACGGCTTCACTAATGCCGAAATTGCGGGCCAGCTGGACTGCACCATCGACAAAGAAATCCGCGCCATAGACCAGCATCGCCAGACCGGCCACCACCAACACTGTCGAGAGAAACAGGGATCTTGATGCGGTGCTTTCACAGTCTGCGGGTTCGGGGTCGCCGGACTTGCCCCAGCGGATGCAAAAGAAGATATAGGCGGCGAGAGCAAGCACCATCAATGCCCCATACCCTCGGGTCAACATGCCGCTCACAAGCAGCATGACGCAAAGTGCTACCGAGCACAAAATCAGAATCGGAGCATCCTTTTTCATCACCTGGGTTTCGACACGGATCGGATAAACCCAGGCAGCAAGACCCAGCACCAGGGTCAGATTCGCAATGTTGGATCCGACTGCATTGCCAATAGCCACATCATCAAGCTCCCGAAGAGCTGCCCCGATGCTGATGAAGAGTTCCGGACTGCTGGTGCCGAATGCGACGACTGTCAGCCCGATAACCAGTGGAGTCATGCCAAGCCTGATTGCCAGCGATTCGGCACCCCTGACCAGAAGGTCACCACCGACACATAGCAGCACAAGGCCGCCGATAAGCAGTAAGGCGATAATCATGAACGAGTGAAGTTTGACTTGCAGGGCAATCCCTTGTTCGTGCCGTGAATTCCTGTTTTCCTGAGGCTGCGGCTCAACCGCTAGATTCCTTTAATGGTGGCATGATGCGCCCGTTACAAGACCGCCGCACCATTTGCCCGGCACCTGCTCAAGGAGCGTTTCGACCACTAATTGTAGGAGGAAGTGAATTCAGTCGGAAAATACGCAGTCAGTGATGACCAGATATGATCCAGCAACAGGGCTTGTGCCTCTGCTGTCGGATGTATGCCGTCATCCTGCATCAGGTCAAAATCCAGTGCCGCCGGCTCCAGAAAAAATGGCACGAACCCGACCGGGTATTTCTCGGCCAGAACCTCAAACACACTGTAAAATGAACGCGTGTAGGCCGCCCCGTAATTCGGCGGGATTTTCATGCCAAGGAGCAGAACCTCGGCATCCGCCTGAAGACATGCATTGATCATCGACTCCAGATTGCTGTACATTTCACGGGTATCCAGACCCTGCAAGCCATCGTTGGATCCCAAGCCGATAACCACCAGATCAGGTTGATGCCTGGACAGCATGCCATGAATGCGCTCCTTGCCCCCTTGCGTGATTTCGCCCGGGATACTGCCGTTGACAATGTCAATGCCTGAATCCTTGACACGGCTTGACAGGAGATTGGTCCATGCCTGATCTTTGGGTATACCATATCCGGAACTCAGGCTGTCTCCCCAGATAAGGGTAGTAAAATTGTCGGAGAGAGCAGGAGTAGACATCAGGTGAAACCCGATGATGAATGCCACAAGACTTTTCATGAATGATAAAAATTGAGCGTGTTGCCATCCGATGATGAACGATGACCGCAAAACCGCGGAAAATAGTGTGCTACAAGCAAGCCGGTTATTCAAGTCTATTGAACATGCAGGCTCTAATCTGGAGATTTTGAGCGATATTTCAATGGACATCGCTGCCGGCAGTACGGTTTCAATGACCGGCCCATCCGGTTCGGGCAAGACTACCCTGCTTGGCATCCTGGCAGGACTTGACCTTCCCAGTTCCGGATCCATCACGCTGCTGGGCCAGACCATCAGTACCATGGATGAAGATCAACGTGCAAAATTACGCAATGGACGGGTCGGATTCGTGTTTCAGTCTTTTCACTTGCTGCCCAACCTGACTGCACTTGAAAACATTTCACTGGCTCTTGAAGTCATGCCCGGCAGTCAGGACATCAGGGAGCGGTCTGTTCAGTCTCTGCAGTCGGTAGGCCTGTC
>JAPOSW010000117.1 GCA_026709505.1 Gammaproteobacteria bacterium
CCGCCCATGCCGGAAAAACTCCTGAAACTCGGCTTATGATTAGTGGTAATTAGGTAGCCGTTTGATCTTCGTTTAGAGCCAGAGACTTTGTGGGGTTCAGAGCACCCGCCAATTTCAAATTGTTGATCCCGTGGTCCAAAAATCTCTTCAAGAATTGCCAGATACAGTTTTCGAGCCGATATATTCCTCTTATGATGTATTCATGGTGATTTAGCGGAAACTGCACAGCCATCCAGCAAGACTGATTTCATCAACTTTGCCTTGAGCGACATCTATGATTTTATGACCAACAGTTTCTATGTCCCATATCACATATGTTCCGTGCAATCGCAAAACACCATCCATACATCGAAAGGCTGTTCGCTTGTTTCCATCATTGAACAAATGCCCATTAGATATCACCACTGCGTAGGCGGCAGCCAAGTCAAATTCATCTTTAACCAATCCATAGGCCAGACGGAATTCAACACGAGACAAGGCACCCGATAATGATTTGTCTCCAGCTAATCCTTGCAGTTCAGCAGGATTCAGTACCTGATCATGAATGCGAATAACATGCTCTTCAGAAAGCAGATACACCGGCTACTTGTCTTTGAGATAGTCTAAGACGGGCTGAACTTCCTTGGCCGATGCTTGCAACATGGCATCCAGTTGAGCACGGTCTACTACCTGATGTTCGTTCCCATCAACAGCATCGGCAGGGACAAGATATCCAATACACTCGTTGTTCTTGAGAATAGCCACTGGTTTTCCAGCAGCTTTATCAAATACTTTCGCAGGTTCGCGAAGTTCGGTAATGCCAACAGTGCGATGGGTTAGCAGGCGTTTCATTGCAATACTCATATGCTGTACATAATTTATCACAGTATATCTCACATATTGAAATTATTCAAAGAGTCATTTCCACAGAGAAGGTTAAACATGGTCTAAAATAACAGCCGCTCAAAATCAGGTCCAACATCAATCCAGGTATATCAATTAATGAGCACGACACTTACCATTCTGGCAATTGGCGATATTCATTTGGGTACAATACCTTCTCAACTGCCCGAAGACCTGTCAGATATTGGCGTCCAAAAAGATGATTTGACGCCAGTGGCGGCATGGAAAAGTGCCGTTGATCATGCCGTCAAGAATCAGGTTGATGCAGTATTGCTTGCAGGTGACGTAGTGGAAAGCACCAACGCGCGTTTCGAGGCCATGGTTCCACTTGAACAAGGAGTTAAAAAGTTAATCAAAAATAATATCCAAGTCATTGCAGTAGCAGGAAATCATGATACCGATGCCCTGCCCCGACTAGCAAAACTGATCGACGGATTCTGTCTTCTTGGAGAACATGGTGAATGGGAAAAAACTATCCTGTCAAAAGATGGCAAGCCATTAGCGGCCATCGTTGGCTGGTCTTTCCCTGAACGACATGTGCGAGATAACCCGATTGCTATACTGGACCAGCAAGCACTTGGGCTTGCATCTCAAACCTTCTGCAAGATCGGCTTGCTGCATGGAGATCTCGATGCAGCAGGTGGACGCTATGCACCCATCAAAACTTCTGATCTGCGTTCCAGTGGTTTTGATGCCTGGCTACTAGGGCATATTCACAGACCCTCCCTGCCACAAACGACTGATAAATCAGCCGGAGACCTTATCGGATACCTAGGTTCCCTAGTCGGGCTTGATCCGACAGAAACGGGTCCCCATGGACCATGGATTCTGAAAATATCTGCAACCGGCGTACATGAAATCAGACAGATTCCGATTGCACCTCTACGCTGGGAAAAGGTAGATATTCCAACGGATCATGTGGAGAATACCGAAGAACTTTCAGATTTGCTGCTCGAACGTGCAGCTCAAACCGTACAAAAAATCAAGGATGACGGAACTGTTCCACATGTATTGAGCATACGTGCAACACTCACAGGACGTTGTAGCTGCCATAGGGAAATTCAATCATGGATCGACAAAAAAGAGTTCAAAAAAATAAAAAGATTAGCTGATAAAACATTAATATTCTATAATAATATTTTCAATTTATCGGATACCAAAATCAATATTGAAGAGATTGCTTCGGGCGATGATCCAGCCGCTTTACTGGCTCAGCGAATTCTTGCATTGGAAAATAACCAGCCTGAAGCAGTCCAACTCATTAGACAGGGGCGCATTCATTTGGAGGGAGTGGCTAGTGAGGGATGCTGGGGACCTGTAGGCGATCACCGAAATGCCCTCGATGTTCTATCAGATGAACACTTGAAATATCTGCTCATACGCGCTGGGAAGAATGCTCTCCATAACATGCTGGACCAAAAGTTAGAAATTAACACATGATTCTGAAGCGCCTGAATATCAATCGATTGCCCGGCATCGATTCACCTTTTCAGGTTGAGTTCAAAGGATCTGGATTTCACATTATTCATGGCCCGAACGGGATCGGAAAATCCAGCCTTTGCAAGGCAGTTGAACAGTTGTATTGGAACGACTCAAAAGTCAGTACAACGATATCCGTAACCGGCCAATTTGAAATTGATGGGGTGCTCTGGTCCATCGAACGCGATGGGAAAAGCCACCATTGGTCCCGAATTGATGGACAGGAATCGGATCCTCCCGAACCACCGCCACTCCACCAAGCCAAGTGTTTTTTTCTGCAGTTGCGAGACTTGATCGTTCCATCGGAAGACGGCTTATCCGACATCGCAACGCAAATTAATCGGCAAATGGCCGGTGGCTTCGACCTTGATGCAGTCGTTGATTTATATCCCATGCTTACCAAGCATCGAACAAGAAGCCTCAGCAAGGCCTTTTCCAATGCCAGCCTTGACATAGAAATAGAACAGAGAGAACAATCTAATCTTCAATCCCGACAAGACCATCTTGAGACACTTGAAAAAGAGCTGGTGTCTGCAAGGAAAGAAACCAACCGGGAAGCCAGCATAGACCGAGCATTGGGATTGCTTGAAAAACGAAACGAAGTCAATCGAATGCGCGTTGAATTCAACAGTTTTTCTTCTGAGGTCGGCAAGCTACGAGGTGATGAAATTGAGAGGCTGGATAAAATTGAAAAAAAGGTTCAGAGTTATTCTGAAGACATAAAACGGTTGAATCTAGATGTCGCATCAGCCCTAGATGAACAGGGAGAAACCCAGTTATCTGAACCGCTAGATTCGGACAGCCTCACTACTCAAAAGTCAAGGGCTGACAAACTGGTTCGACTGGAAGACCTCATAACAACCATCAAAATAGATATTGCCAGCCAAAAGGGACGACTTTCAAGAGCAATGGATGCAATCGGTGGCACTGTCAATATAGATCGCCAACTCCAGCTGAAAGAACATGGGCAATTGTATGAGTTACTGGGAAGATGTGTGAGTACACATAACAGGGAAGAGATCATCAAAATAAAGATTGAGCTTCTCGATAAATCTACCGCGAATAAATTCAATGAATCGAATACCAATACCGTCCAGCTTGAAAGTGCAATTTCCTCCCTGAGGATGTGGCTTCGAGCATCAAGCTTCCAAAAACCATCTTCTACAACAACCAGTCTAAAGCGGTGGATGATAGCTGGGGTAGTTCTGGGTATTTTTGGGTGGGGGCTCGCTTATGTTGTATCTTCATCGTTTCTTTTGCTGGCTGGTGCGGGATTGGGACTCCTGGCCCTTTCCCTACTCCTTTTTCAGTCTAATGATAGCTCCCCGACTACTTCAGAATCCAGGGAAGAAGCAGAAACAAATTATCGACTAACCAAACATGCTGAGCCTGATCAGTGGGATGTCCCATCTGTCAAAAATTTGCTGGCACAGCTCGAAAATCAGCTTTCCAAATTGTCCGCTACAGTTCAGTTTACACAGAAAAAACAGGACGAACTTGAAACGTTGAAACATGAACTTGAAGGGGTTCAAGCCGATAAAAAGGAACTTGACATTGAATGTCGAGCACTCGCCGAAGAACTTGACCTTCAGCATATATCGGATATGGAGCTTGTCGACTATGCACGCGCTCTTGATCACATTCGTGAGGTTCAGATTACTTTAGCTGGGCTTGAAGCAAAACGCCTTGAATCAAAGAACAGTCATGCCGGAGAGCTTAGGCAACTGACAGACTATCTCGCTCAGTATGTAGGTAATGAACCACGTAATGGACTTGAGGCAAAAGCAGCAATCGATTCATTGAGTGATAGAAGCAATCGCCTGAAACAGGCCCTATCCGAGGAAAAGACAGCTTTGCGGCAAATCGAGAGAATCAACCCTGAGAAAGAACAAGCCGAGCAGAACATTCGAGATATCTATATGCATTTGTCACTCGAACAGGGTGATACTCACAAACTTAAGGAAATGCTGGATCAACAGGAAGAATATATCAAGTTACGCGATCAAGTCTCGAAACTTGAAAGTCAGATTGAACTGGTTGTACAGGAGTTGAATTCTGCAAATGAGGCTGATCTGGAAAACCTATCTTTCGAAGAGTTGAAACAACTCAAGGAGCAGTCTGAAGAAGCTAGGCAGAAAGTTGAAGATATCTCAGGGGAAATTAGCGAAATCCAGACTTTGACTAATCAGGTCAAGCAGGGGAATTCAATGCAGTACCTGATTGCAAAGCGTGAAGATGCCAGAAGCAATTTACAAGATGGTCTTGATACCCAGCTCCAGTCACAGGCAGTGAAATTTCTAATCAGTCAAGTAAAAGACCAGTATGAGCAAAGACACATACCGCCCGTGTTTGAGCGCGCAAAATCTCATTTTGCCCGCTTCACCCGCAACGCTTATGAACTTCAGCTTGGCCGCCATGACGGTAAACCAGCCTTGCGAGCGATGGATCTGCATACAGGCAAGTTGCGTGAACTTGACCATTTGTCAGATGGAACCCGTGTCCAGTTACTGATTGCCGCCCGCATCGCATTTGCCGAAGAGGTTGAAAGAGGCCTGAAACTGCCATTCTTTCTTGACGAAGCATTGGACCAAAGTGATCCGCAGCGCTTTGAAGCCATCGTAGGCTGCCTTGGTCAGGTCTCGACTGGTCAGAAACGGCAAATTATATATCTGACAAGTGATCCGGTTGACCAGATTCGAATTGAAAATGCCCTGGAGCTTGCAGGCTGCAAGCTCGCTTCTGTCATTGATCTGGGAAAAATCCGAAAAATGTCGGTTAGCGTGGATGATGCAAACAAACTCGAAATCCAATCAGAAAAAGACATTCCAGCACCATCGGGCCAGCCGTATTCACAATATATCGTCGATCTCGCTGTACCTGCATTCATGCCAACTCAAGGATGGTTCGGTCAGTCAGTCAGCTATGTATTGCCGGAGGACCATGATCTTTTGTACAGGTTTCACAAAAACGGTATTCATTCCGCCGGACAGTGGAGCATTGTTGAAAACCAGCCCCTTGCCGGTGAATTATGCGAGGGGATCCTGACTCCAGAAGAGGTTGGAAACCGTATCGAATTATTAAAGGTATTCTGTGATCTGTGGTCATTGGGCCGAGGTCGTCCTCTTGATCGGCATGATCTGGAGAACAGCAATGCAATCACTGATCGATACATTCAGGAGGTTTCAGGCATTGCCAGAGAAATTCAGGGGGATGCAGCAAGGCTAATCGAGATATTGAGAGAAAGGAAAGATAAGAGAAGCAGTGGCCTTCGTAAAAACCAAATCGAGAAACTCGAACAATATTTTTTGAATAATGGACAAATTGACGATCGCACGGTATTGGATGAAGGTGAATTGTTGCTCAGAATGCGTGCAACTCCGGCAGCGGACAAGCTGCCGGAAAGTACAAGCCTAGATCTGATTCGTAAATGGCAGGCCTTGGCGGATCGTTTTTCTGGTTCATGATCTTTTATGAAATTTTTCTCTCGAATTCAGAAACCTGTCTCAAGTCCCCTCCCTGCCAAAGATAAAACATGACCAGAACTTCATCGCGAGTTCCAAATGAATGGGGAACTGATGAAGGCACAAAAACAATCTCTCCTGATTCTTTGAACGACTTCGGCTGTTCCCGCCCTATCTGAAACCCGGCGGATCCAGACAGAATCCAGTAAATCTCCTCTGCATCGTGCCAGTGCAGGGGGTATTCCACATTCGGCTCCCAAACCCCTACTCCGCTTCGCAGCCGGTCGCTGATGAAGGGGCCTCGCTGTCCGGTAATTTCAGAAAAAGCATATCCAGACAGGAACGCATCTCCCACTACGCGGTCTGCCTTGCTATAGGTCTGCTCCCAGAATAATGATTCACGGTTAGTGATAATTTGAGCAAGGAGCATTCCAGCAATCGACCGGGTATCCGCCTTGATGGCATTGAGTGGCCGGGCAGCCGGCAACACTCTGCACCCAACATCACGCCAGTGTGCCTCAATGTCTCGGAAGCCATCCCTGAATTTCCGAACATGCGGATTTGCACTTTCGAAAACCATCTGCTTCATTGTCGAGAGAATTTCGGAATGTATCGCCCGGGTATCGGATGCTCGACCGGTTTCCATAATTGTCATGGAGTTGTCGGGATCAACTCTCAAATCACCACCATATCGGTTGAATGCCGACTCAACCTCTCAATACCGTCATCAGTGACTCGTACCGTCTGGCCAAGGGTCATTGAATTGCCTGACTGACTGTTCATCAGGATGATGTGTACAAAAAACACATTGTTGGCTTGCATAACATAGGAATTGTCAGCATAGAACATCGGATAGTCCATCCAGATCGGACTGAACATGGCTCCAAGACTATATCCGCATGCATTCATTCTATGCTCTCGATAGCCATGCTCGTCCAGAACCCTGGCATGCTCTGAAAACACCGCTCCCATTGTCTCGCCCGGGCGGATGGTTTCCAGACAGGCTTCCATTGCTTCAGAGCAGGCTCTGTGCATGTGTTGATGTTCTTCGGACACACTGCCAATCACGAAGGTCTGCATCAGGCAGGCATGATAGCGTCGATACGCTCCTGCATATTCAAGCGTTAGCTGATCCTGCTGATCCAGCGTTCTTCGCCCCGAAAAATACCGGCACAGCAGGCCGCCTGCGCCGGAACCAATAATGAATTCATTTCCGGGATAATCGCCGCCTCCGCGAAATACCGCAGATTGCATCGCTGCCAGAATGTCTCCTTCAAAAGCTCCGGGCCCGGTCGTCTCAATAGCCGCTGTCATGGCATCATCGGCCAGCTCTGCAGCCCTTCTCACGAAACCAATTTCCGACTCGCTCTTGACTGCGCGGATTGCTCCAACCAGGGAAGACGCATCCCTGAGTTCACAAAATCCGCTTAATGCCTGTTCCAGGCTCTTGCCGTATGCCGCAGACAGTCCATACGCATTGTATTCACATCCCAGAGTCTTCCCGGAAATCCCGTAGTCGGACAATGCATTTCGCAAATCCATGGAGGGATTTGCATGTTCTTCATCCACCCAGACCCGTATGTCCTGAATATCCGAAGTGTGTTGGGCTTGACGAAGATCCGGAGCACGGGTCAGGAGAAAGTACCGGCCATCAACCCCCAGATACAGGCACTGGAAAAAGCAGAATCCAAAAGTATCATAGCCAGTCAGGTAGTACATGCTTTCTTGCTTGAAGATCAGCAGTCCATCCAGACTCTTGTTTTTCAGCTCCTCTATAACCCTGATTCGGCGCTGAGCCAACTCGGAAGTTTCAAAATGTAGCGACATAAATACTTATCGTGTTCAAGTTTGTCAGACATACAGTGTGCAGTTTATGGAAACATGGACTGTTGTTGGACGAAATTTGTTGATTTTTGTATGGCGACCAGTGCCCAGACAGGAATATCCGTCTCCCAGCCGCCATTACGGAAAACACCGATAATTCGATTCGGCTTGTCCGGGCCGGTATTATCATAGAGATAGACTTCATCGGATAAGCCGATCATTGCTGGTAAATTGGCATGTGATCTCGCAAATCTTCGCCTAACATCCTCTTTCTGAACATTATGGCCGCCAAGACTAACCCGGTTCCTAATTCGGTCAATTGCGGCTTCTGGCGTATACACGGAAACATAATGCAACGAGACCATGTAGCCCTTGTTCCGAGCAGTTTGAACATGACGAATAATACCCTTGCCACTGAGCGTGGTTTCTATCAGGTGGGTTTGGCAGGATTCGAGCGCAACACGTCTCCGGTCCAGAGCCGTTCGTGCGAATGTTTGCACACTGGCGCACCCATACTGCGAACAATTGCATCAGGATCAATAATTACCGTATTGCTGAAATGAGATGTACGAGTCAATGTTGATTTGCCGCAACCATTGGGTCCGGCAACCACATAAAGTCTGGGCATATTGCTCTATGTCAATTGTAATTCCGACTGGGTTTTTCCAGTATCCGGTCCCCTTCTTTTGTTCTTGCGATATAGCATCCATCTTCCCGGGTTCCATAAAGTGTGCCTCCCGCTTCAAGTTCGGCAGCCAAAATCTCCTTCGTTTGTTCGGAAACATCCTTCAGCCCATCGGGGAGTTTTGATCTCTCTGTGGTGACAGTGATGGTGTAAGTTTTCGTTTTGCTTTCTTATGAAGATGATTTCATGATCAATGATCAATGTCTGGGGCAAAGTAGCGGATATGCCTTTAGGAAAAGATACGGTTTGGCATGCTTTGCCTAGCTTGATTTCGAGTGTTTACGCTATTATTGACAATCAGAAGCCCTAACTGCATTTTCCGAACCACTCACAAGCACTAAGGCTTTTCACTCACTGCGCTTGTATTTATTTACTTTGAATTTTTTTCTGCCTGATTGCCGTATAGCAGATAACAGGGAATGACCTCAGACTTCAGCATGCAGGCCGGATCCACTTCTCAAAAAAACAGTTCGGATGTAAAACATTTTTTCAGCAACTCCGCTATTATTGCTCAAGACCTTTGCCTAGTTTGACTTCAAAGGAAATTATACATGCTAAATGAGGCCTTTTGCTAAGACCAGCTAGGATTTCTGTATTATCATTCAGATGCTTTTTCCTTCCAGTATAATTCCCAGCATTTTAAATCCAGCCCTCTCCCTATGCCACGTCCAATCCGCACCCGATTCGACACGCTCTCCCTGCATGCCGGACAACGGCCCGATCCTGTCCACGGCGCACGGGCAGTTCCGATCTATCAAACTACCAGTTATGTATTCAGAGACAGCGATCACGCTGCATCCCTGTTCAACATGGAAAGACCCGGACATGCCTACTCTCGTCTTTCCAATCCAACAACGGCCGTGCTCGAAGAGCGAATTGCAGCGCTTGAAGAGGGAATTGGAGGCATTGCAACCTCAAGCGGCCAGGCGGCGCTCCACCTGGCCATTGCCACCATCATGGGATCCAATTCACACATTGTTTCCTCAAGCGCCATTTATGGCGGGTCCCACAATCTGCTCGAATACACCCTGCCCCGATTCGGCATTGAAACAACCTTCGTCTCGCCACGCGACATAGACGGTATTCGTAAAGCCGTCCGCCCCAATACGCGACTGATTTTTGGCGAGACCATCGGCAACCCCGGCAGTGACATCATGAATATTCCAGTTGTTGCCGAAATTGCCCATGAACACAAGATTCCCCTCATGATCGACTCGACATTCACTACGCCATACCTGATGAAGCCCTTTGAGCATGGGGCAAACCTGATCATGCACTCGGCCACCAAGTTCCTATGCGGACATGGTACCGTCATTGGCGGCGTTCTGGTTGATCATGGCCGGTTCGACTGGGAAGCCAGCGGTAAATTCGAAACGCTTTCAGAACCTTACTCGGGCTTTCACGAGATGACTTTTGACGAGGAAATGAGCCAGGGCGGATTTCTGTTAAGGGCTCGTCGCGAGGGGATGCGTGATTTTGGAGCATGCATGGCGCCGACAGTGGCTTTCTATATTCTGCAAGGCGTTGAGACGCTCTCGCTCAGAATGCAGCGACATATCGAAAACACCCGCAAAATCATCGAATTCCTGCAGTCATCGGATCAAATTGAAGCAGTCAGCTATCCCGAATTGCCCGAACATCCAGACTATGAACTAGCGAAAGCTTTACTGCCGCACGGGGCCGGCTCAATCTTCAGTTTCTCATTGAAGGGGGGGCGCAAAGCTGGGCAGGCATTCACCGAAGGTCTCGACGTTTTTTCGCATTTGGCGAATGTTGGAGATGCAAAATCCCTGATCATTCATCCGGCCAGTACGACTCATCATCGCATGAGTAAAATGGATTTGGAAAAAGCCGGCATAACCGAGGGCACTATCCGATTGTCGGTCGGGCTTGAAGACATTGACGACCTGACTGAAGATCTGTCGAAAGGCTTGCATCTTGCGAAAAAAGTGACTGGGAACTGATCAATATTGAGCATATGCATATCTCTCTCGACAAGACTCAATACTACGCTTACACCGGCACCCACAAGGTCAATCCCCAACTGGAGACGGTTGTATTTGTCCACGGTGCTTCCATGGATCATTCTGTCTGGTCTCATCAAAGCCGGTATTTTGCCTATCATGGATACAATGTTCTGGCGGTGGATCTTCCTGGACACCGACTCAGCCAGGGCGAGCTTCTGTCCAGTATTGAAGACATGGCCAGATGGCTCATCAATATTCTGGAAAGCGCCGACTGTCGCTCAATCCATCTGGTTGGCCACAGCATGGGAGCGCTGACGGTACTGGAGGCTGCGTCACGATTTAATTCTGATATGCGTGACCTTGAATCACTGTCACTGGTCGGATTTTGCTATCCGATGCAGGTTGCTCCGACCCTCATGAAAGCAGCCAGAGAGAATCCAAGCAAGGCTTACTCCATGATGACTCAGTGGAGTCATGCCTCAAGGACGGGTGGAGAACCCGTACCGGGATTCTGGTCTGCAGGCATGCAAATGAGCATGATGGAAAACAACAACAAGGACGCCATCTACTGTAACTTGCAGGCTTGCCATCATTACACGGGCGGCGAGCAGGCTTTCAGGCGGGTAGACTGTCCTGTTTTGTTCGTTAGTGGAAAACTCGACAAGATGGCGCCCGCAAGGCTGGCCATGCAAGAATCGGAAAAAAACAGGAATGCGAAAATCGAGCTGATTGATGGATGCGGTCACAATCTCATGTTTGAATCGCCCGACGGTGTCCTTGATAGCCTGCGCAGGTTCATTTGTCGCTAAGGGCGTGCTCAGTCACACGCCTGCATAGCAAAACTTATTTTTGAAAGACTGCCAATTATGGAAAACGTCGAACAGATTATACTTCCCAAGTGGATTATTCCCGTGGATGAAGCGAATTCAGTTCATGAAGATTACGGCATAGCCATTAATGCTGGACGCATAGTTTCCGTAGCCGGCAAATCCGAGTTGAAGGACCAATACCGGTCCGACAGTGTTTTTGAACTGAACGAACATGCCGTCATTCCGGGACTGGTCAATGCGCATACGCATGCTTCCATGACCCTTTTTCGCGGCATGGCTGATGACCTTCCCATGCAAGCATGGCTAAACGAGCACATTTGGCCAGCCGAAGCCAAATGGGTCGATCAGGAATTCGTCAAGGCGGGGACGAACCTGGCATGTGCGGAAATGCTCAGAGGCGGCACAACCTGCTTCAACGACATGTATTTCTTCCCAGACATGGTGGCTCAGCAATCCGAGGCCTGCGGTATCAGAGCCTGTGTCGGCATGATCGTGATCGAGTTCCCTACAGTCTGGGCAAAAGATCCTGATGAATACATCCAAAAAGGGCTTGACCTTCGAGCCTCCCTCGAGAAATCGACTCTCGTCAACACCTGCTTTTCTCCTCATGCCCCCTATACAGTGTCGGATCGTACGCTCTCCCAAATCGCAGAGCTGTCGGCTGAACTCGACTGTCAAGTTCATATCCATGTACATGAAACAGCTGAAGAAGTAGAGCGAGCTGTATGCGAGACCGGTGTTCGCCCACTTGAGCGCCTGCATCGCCTGGGCCTGGTCAATCAACGCCTCATGGCCGTACACATGACCCAGCTGAAAATGGATGAGATTCAGAGTCTGGCCGAACATGAAGCCCATGTTGTCCACTGTCCCGAATCGAATCTGAAGCTGTCCTCCGGAAGCTGCCCCGCCGAAGAGTTTATCAGTCATGGAATCAATCTTGCCCTCGGTACCGACGGCGCTTCCAGCAACAATGACCTGGACATGTTCGGAGAAATGCGCACGGCTTCCCTGTTTGCAAAAATAACCAGTGAATCCGCCAAATCCCTTGATGCATACACGACGCTTCGCATTGCAACGCTGAACGGCGCAAAAGCTCTTAATCTTGACGGTGAAATCGGTTCCATAGAAATAGGCAAATCTGCAGACTTGGTAGCACTTGATCTTTCACACCCTGCAACTCAGCCCTGCTACAACCCGGTTGGCCAGATCGTGTACAGTACCACCCGGGATCAGGTCACCGATGTATGGATTGCTGGCGAACGGTTGTTGAATGAAGGATCGCTCACTACCATTGATGAGCAACAGTCCATGGCAGTTGCCCGGGAATGGCGCGACAAAATCCTGCTGCCATGACCAGGAATCTAGACCAGAACGGCCGCATTGATGACAATGTGGACAGAAGCGAACGCGCAAAGTTCGAAGTTCCGATGGATCAATGGTGGAATCCAGAAGGCGATTTTGGTGCACTGCATCGCATCAATCCATTGCGACTGGGATTTATCGATGAACGCACTTCCCTATCCGGAAAAAAGGTCTGTGACATCGGTTGCGGCGGGGGCATCCTGAGCGAGGGCATGGCCAATCTGGGCGCCAAAGTTACCGGTATCGACGTCTCCGATAAAATCCTCAACGTTGCAAGAGCACACGCCCAGCAACACAATGTCAAAATCGATTATCAATGCATCGCCGCCCATGAACTCGCAGAAACTGCTCGAGCACAGTGGGATATTGTCACCTGCCTGGAAGCGCTTGAACATGTTCCGGACCCATGCAGTCTAGTGGGAAGCTGCGCGAAACTGGTCAAGCCAGGAGGTTCAGTCTACTTTTCGACAATTAACCGTAACTTCAGGTCCTTTGCCCATGCCATTGTCGGAGCCGAATACGTTCTCGGCTTGCTGCCCAAAGGCACTCACGACTACAGCAAGTTCATACGACCTTATGAGCTTTTAAAGTGGTGTGAGCAATTCAGCATGCATCTATATGATATGAATGGAATATCCTATATCCCTATTCTGGATCAATATTCCCTCGTAAAGTCTACGCAGGTGAATTACATAGCCCACGTTATTCCCTCAGAATCAAGCTTCTGATCGATCGGCAGGAATCAAGAAACGCAAACAACACTGTTAGCGTCCTATAAGATATCGAACTGAATTTTTGCCAGATCCATGAGCCGTCGACTATCAACCCCAATCCATGCCGTATTGTTCGACCTTGATGGCACTCTGGTTGATTCGCATGGCGACCTATGCAATGCCCTGAATCGACTCGAGGAAGAATGCGGCAACGATCCCACTCCTCATCAACTGATACGTCCCCATGTATCACAAGGCGCAATGAAAATGATCTGCGTTGCTTTTGATCTCGAATTCAACAAGGAAAACCTCCGACTGCAATCTCTCTGGAAACAAATGATTCGCTTCTACAGGGAGGATATCGCATCGCTATCAATGCTCTTTAACGGCATGCCCGAAGTTCTTGACCACTTGCAGTCAAATGGAATCGCATGGGGAGTTGTCACGAACAAGCCGGAGGATCTATCATGTCAGCTTCTCGCTGCCCTTCGCGTGGAACCGCCACAAGGATGCGTTGTGGGCGGCGATACGCTTCCAACCAAGAAACCGGAACCCGGACCGCTGCTGCACGCATGTCAGCTGCTTGACGCCAGCCCGGAAAAAACCGTATACGTTGGTGATGATCCACGAGATGCTATCGCCGGAAAAAGAGCAGGCATGGCAACGATCGCGGTTAGGTATGGTTACCATATGCCCGACAATCCACCGGAGCTTTGGGGTGCGGACTACATTATCGATAACCCAATCGAACTGATGGATATTCTCTCGAATAAAGCATTTGATGAAAGTCCTGGATAACCCCCGAGCTGCTCAGCAAGTCTGCCAATCATGGCGTGAGGATGGCTTGCGCGTTGGATTTACAGCAACCATGGGAGCTCTTCATGACGGGCATTTGTCCCTGCTCAAGCGAGCGATTTCCGAAAACGATCGAACCTGTGCCAGCATTTTCGTGAACCCGCTGCAGTTTGATGATCCTGAAGACCTGGACGCCTACCCTATCGATATGGCTGGGGATCTGGAGATACTCAGGCAACATGGATGCGATATGGTATTTTCGGGGACCATGGACACCTTCTTTCCCGAAGCCGACAATCGGGACATGATCAGGCGGGTTGATCCGGGGCCTTGCGCATCTGGCCTGGAAGGCGCTTATCGACCGAGGTTTTTTGATGGTGTTGCAACCATCGTTGATCGCCTGTTTCGAACTGTTGGCGATTGCAAGGCATACTTTGGCGAGAAAGATTTCCAGCAAACTCTGGTGGTCAAACACTTGTCGAATCAATTGAAAGGCACGGGAATTGACATTGAGATTGCTGTATGTCCCACTATCCGTAGCAAGTATGGGCTCGCATTGTCCTCTCGCAACCAGCAATTGGGAGCAGCCAATATCGATATTGCAAACAGGATTTATCAGGCATTAAACAGCACGCGGCTTGCCTGGCGATCTTCGGTTCGCGATCAAAGCACGCTTTCCAAGATTCTGCGGACAGCACTTGAGCATCCACAGATTAGCGTTGATTATGCCGAAATACGCAATCCTGACGATTGGAACTCAAGCAAGAACAGGATGGATTCTGCGATTGCGCTGGTCGCCGCTCGTATTGGCGGTGTTCGTCTTATTGACAACCTTCGCCTGGATCAACCGGAAGGTTCCTGAATCATTCAGTTAATCAGGCCATAGTGCATCTCACTCGGTTACAACCTCTATCCCCCAAACAGGACAAAGCAACATGAGTCATTCAAAAAGTAAAAAAGCGATCGTGCTCGGCGGTAGTTCCGGTATCGGACTGGAAACCTCCCGGCTACTGGCAAAACGCGGAATCGAAGTTGTTGTCGGCAGTCGGCGTGGCGTACTTGATGAACCAATACAGGGAGTACAAGCTGAGAGTGTTGATGTACTGGACAGGGAATCCCTGCAGAAATTTTTTGATCGTCATCGGCAAATCGATTTTCTGGTCAACTCCGCCACAGGCGGCAAGCGGGCAGTTGGCCCCTTCCTGGAAATGGACATTGAAGGGTTTCGGGCATCTTTTGCCAAGCTGTGGGGATATACGAACTCGATCCATGTCGGTGCCCGGCACATGAAGTCAAGCGGTGCAATTGTTCTGGTCAGCGGATATCCGGCCAGACGCTTCAAGCCGGGCTATATTGCGATTTCAACAGTAGGCAATGCGGTTGAAGGCTTTGTCCGCGGCATGGCGCATGAGTTGAAACCGATACGGATCAATGCGGTTGCACCCGGATTGATTGATACGCCCATGTTTTCACAGGAAGGGCACGATCGAGAAATGTTTCTGTCCGAATCCACCAAAAACCACCTGATCCCCCGTGCGGGCAAGCCTGAGGAAGTTGCCAGGGCCATCCTGTTCGCGCTTGAAAATGATTTTGTGACCGGAACGACTATTGATGTGGATGGAGGCGCATTGATTCACTGAGCAATGCTGAATGCCATTGCTCATGGGTCTTTCCTTGAGCCAACTGACCGGCCCAGTTGTATCACATCGCGGCCGAAACGATTGCGAATTTTATCGGTCAAGCCATCAAGAGAACCGGATGAATCATCGCTCTCCGTGTTTCGTTTCACGTGGTCAAAAATTGAAGTCTGCTGACTCGGCCCCGAATCAAATCCGGAAACCCCGACACCGACCAGCCTGATTTTAAAGGATTGGCCCTGCAATTCCTCTGCAATCAGGGATCGAACAATTTTCCAGATCGCTTGGGTCAGATTG
This sequence comes from Gammaproteobacteria bacterium, assembly GCA_026709505.1. Classification (GTDB taxonomy): domain Bacteria; phylum Pseudomonadota; class Gammaproteobacteria; order Arenicellales; family Poriferihabitantaceae; genus Poriferihabitans. The sequence continues at coordinate 15,933 of JAPOSW010000117.1, forward strand.
CTGGGGCTTTCCAGAGTTTGCGAGCGACTGATCGTATGAAAATCGGCAAAGCGAATCTTGATCTTGATCACCCGGCCCTCGAGATCCGCTTTTCGAAGCCGGTAGCATACACTTTCAGTCAGGTAGATTGCTGTTGATTCAATTGCACTGTAATCGCTGACATTCTGAGCAAAAGTCGTCTCCTGGGAAATTGACTTCACTTCGCTGTCGGGAGTCACTTTTCGATCATCGATTCCGCAAGCGAGATTTCGGATCCTCGTGCTATCCTGGCCCATCAGGTTCTTGACCATTCCCGGCTCGGCCAGCCTCAATTCCCTGACAGTGTGAATTCCCGAAGACTTGAACCTTGCCCCGCTGACCTTGCCGACCCCCCAGAGTCGATCTACGGGCAGCGGATCCAGAAAGTCCTGAACCTGATCTTGCGTGACCACGGTGAAGCCATCGGGTTTCCCATGATCACTGGCCAGCTTGGCGAGGAACTTGTTTGGCGCCACGCCAACCGATGCAATCAACTGGAGCTCTTTTGCAATGTCGGCTTTGATTTGCTCGCCAATCCTGATTGAATCGCCATAAAGCTTTTCACTGCCACTGCAGTCCAAAAATGCCTCATCAAGAGACAGCGGTTCGATTATCGGCGTATAACGCGAGAATACATCGATAATCTGCTGAGAAACTTCCCGGTACAGTCCATGTCGTGGATGAATAATCAGCAAATCCGGACATTTCTGGACAGCCCGAGCCGATGGCATGGCACTGTGTATGCCAAACTGCCTGGCCGGATAGTTGGCGGCGGAGACGACTCCTCTTTTATCAGGATGGCCGCCCACAATCAACGGCTTGCCCCGGATTTCGGGATTTTCCCGTTCTTCGACGGAAGCATAAAATGCATCCATATCGACGTGTATGATCATGATCAATCGCTACCACTACAACTCTGCATTGAAATCAGACAGTACCTGAAGCAAAGATTCACCTGAATATTCAGACACCCGCGATAGCAGGATCAGGGTCATGCGAACAGGAAATGTCCGATCCTCATCGCATTTTCACCCAATGCTTCGGTCGCATCAGCTTAACCGGTTTCGAGGTTCCGAGTTGACAAAGACGCTATTCCTGGCTTTCTGCATGGTTAATTCGCTGCCAATTCTAACCCGTTATTTGAGTTAAACTTGACATGCGAGTAATTTCCGTGGTTGAAAATCGTCGGAGAATGCACGGCCGCTGCCGATATGGCATTGCTTCACAGAATGCAGGATCAATCGACACCGGTGGAAATTTGCTTCCCGCAGTGAAAATGGGATAAACAGAAACTGCCGGATAAAGTCCGATAGGCCATTCAGACTGTTCAGGATTCTGGCTATCCATTCCGTTGATTCATCGCATGCACAGATAGCAAGTCCCTGCGGCGGCCGAAGCCGTTTTATTCATTCGTGTTGCCGCATCGGCACGGTAAAACCAGATTTCCACATAAACAGCCAGTTGAATACCGAAATCAAGGATATCCAGCCAGCAGACATGCATGCAAATCAAGCACTTTTGTCGGTCGAAGACCTGACTTGCGAGCGCTCCGACGCGCCATTGTTTTCGAATCTGTCCTTTTCGCTTGGAAAAAGCCAAAGCCTGCGAATCCTTGGACCCAATGGTTCGGGTAAAACCACCTTGATACGAACCCTTGCAGGGATTCATAAACCGGCCTCGGGCCACATTCGCTGGCATCCCGGTCAGGAAAATAGCGACAATTTCGCCAACAAGCCAAAAATCGCCTACGTGGGCCATAAAACGAGTCTTCGCGCTGAATTGACTGCCCTTGAGAATCTCGAGTTCTATGTACGCATCAATGGCTGCTTATCTGGCCTGTCTCCGAATGAATGCCTGGAAAAGCTGAACGTGGCCCATTGCTCGAAACTGCCCTGCATGCGCCTCTCGGCTGGACAGAGACAGCGAGTTGCCCTCTCCAGGCTCGCTCTTGATCAATACGACTTGTGGCTGCTTGATGAACCCGCTACAGCACTTGACGATCAGGGCATCGATCTGTTGCTTGACCTTGCCAGATGCCACCTGAATGTGGGGGGCATGGTCATCTACTGTTCACACCAGTCCATTCATTCCGGGTTGCAACACTATGCAGAGCTTGACCTTCTAAATTTCAAGGATGAGCATCTTCCATGTTGACCGCCATCATCACGCGAGACCTCAAATGCGTCTCACACAATCTCTCCAGTGCGATTCAACCCATCGGATTCTTTATCTTGATTACATCACTGTTCCCGCTTGCGATCACCCCTGATACGGAAACCCTGAAAATCATTGCGCCCGGGGTTATCTGGATATCGGCACTGTTGGCCACCTTGCTTGCCCTTGACACACTGTTCAAGGAAGACTTTATTGACGGGACCATGGATCAGATGTTCATTGTCGCCGAATCGCTCTATGTCATAGCCCTTGCACGCATAATCTCGCACTGGCTATTCTCCGGATTGCCGCTTATCGTGATGAGCCTCATCATCGCCGTGATGCTGCATGTTCCAGCACACGCCATTGACGCCTTGATGGTCAGCCTCCTGCTAGGCACGCCAACCTTGAGCATGGTCGGTTCCATTGGTGCAGCACTTACCGTAGGGCTTCGCTACAGCGGCGTGCTGCTGACGCTGATTACCCTGCCCCTGTACATCCCAGTACTGATTTTTGGAGCCAGTTGCATCAGTGCCGATCTGGCCGGCCTACCGTGGACCGGTCAAGCTTATCTGATGGGCGCCATGCTGGTGCTCAGCATAACCCTGGCGCCCTTCGCAACGGCGGCAGCTCTTCGAATCAACATGAGTTGAGCAAACCCAAATCGGATAAAATCAAATGCTGGGCAGCAGGTACTGAACGAGCATGATTTCACATTACACTGAATCAAAAAATCATACGCCAACACCAGGGCAAGCACGCAGTTCGTGGGTCTGGTTTCATCGTTTTGGCTCTTCGTCCTACTTCTATCGCTTTGCGACCCTCTGGGGGCCACGGGCAGGCTGGTGTGCGCTCGTTTTGATGGTCATCGGCATCTACATGGGACTCTTTGTTGCCCCGCCTGATTACCAGATGGGAAACAGCTATCGCATCATCTTCATCCATGTACCTTCTGCCTGGATGTCGCTTTCAACCTATTTACTGATGGCTGCTTCTGCTGCTATCGGACTGATCTGGAAGATGAAGGTGTCATTCTGCGTATCCCGAGCATGCGCTCCAATTGGCGCTGCATTCACATTTTGCGCCTTGATTACCGGTTCATTATGGGGCAAGCCGACCTGGGGCACTTACTGGATCTGGGATGCCAGACTGACTTCCGAGCTGGTGCTGCTGTTTCTGTACATGGGATATATGGCTCTGGACAAAGCAATATCAGACCGAAACACTGCATCGCAGGCAACGGCTGTGTTAAGCCTTGTCGGATTGGTAAACATCCCCATAATTCATTATTCAGTTGAATGGTGGAATACGCTGCATCAAGGTTCGACAGTATTTCGAATGGACGGTCCAAGCATTGATGCACGAATGCTGGTTCCGCTGCTGATCACCACGGTTGCCATGAATCTTTATTTCATTTCAGTTTTGCTTAACCGGGTTCGATGCGAATTGCTGGACCTTGAACGACGAACCCAATGGGTCAGGGAGGTCGTTAATGGCTGAATTCCTGAACATGGGCGGCCATGGTTTCTATATCTGGACCAGTTATGCAGTGGTTCTTGCAGTGTTGACATACGCTTTCATAGCCCCTGTACGCCGCCACAAACAGCTGGTTGACGAAATCTCAGAGCATCGGAAACCGGTCAAGTAACCTGTTCCCGATCATTTCACAGGCTTCCGGTCGCCCCAGGTTATGCAGGCACAACGAAAAACAAGACTGCTGGTCGTTGCCATGATACTGGCCGGGGTTTCGATATCGGCAGTACTGGCACTGCTCTCACTGAATGAAAACATCAACTTGTTCTACAGCCCCAGTCAGGTGCATGCAGGGGAAGTCCCGGCCGATGCAACCATTCGAATCGGAGGAATGGTGGTCAAGGGATCAGTGAACCGAAACCCGGATAGCCTGGAAGTGAGCTTTGATCTGACCGATACTGCTAAAGTTGTCACTGTCGTCTATGACGGTATACTGCCTGACTTATTCCGGGAGGGTCAGGGCATAGTCGCAAGTGGCAAAATGAAGAACCGTCGACTTGTGGCTGATCAGGTTCTGGCCAAGCATGATGAAACCTACATGGCGCCTGAAATCAGCGAGTCGATAAAAGCCGCCCATGGCCAGCAGTCCGAAGAATCCGGTTACTGACGGTGATTCCCGAACTCGGACATTTTTCTCTAATTCTGGCTCTGTCACTGGGCATTCTCATGGCGACCCTGCCCTTGCTCGGCGCCTATCGGGGAGTTGCGACCTGGATTGCCTTCGCCCAGCCTGCTGCGCTAGCGCAATTTGCATTAATTTCATTTGCATATTTCTGCCTTACCTGGGCCTTTCTCAACAATGACTTTTCGGTCGCATATGTCGCAAACCATTCCAATACTGAACTTCCGCTGATTTACAAGATTTCCGGAGTATGGGGCGGGCATGAGGGATCCCTGCTGCTCTGGATTCTCATTCTTTCAGGCTGGACGGCGGCGGTAGCCCTGTTCTCACAATCCCTGCCCTCATCGCTGTCAAGCCGGGTGATTGCCGTCATGGGACTGGTAAGCGTAGGCTTTCTGTTGTTCACCTTGCTCACTTCCAATCCATTTACCCGCTTGCTGCCGGAGCCATTGGAAGGGCGCGATCTGAACCCTCTGCTTCAGGATTTCGGGCTAGCCGTACATCCGCCCATGCTCTATCTGGGCTATGTGGGCTTCTCCGTGCCGTTTGCATTTTCAATTGCAGCGCTTCTGGGCGGCCGGTTTGATTCTGCATGGGCACGCTGGACTCGCCCGTGGGCCAATATGGCATGGGTGTTTCTGACCATCGGAATCGCCCTGGGCTCCTGGTGGGCCTACTACGAGCTCGGATGGGGCGGGTGGTGGTTCTGGGATCCCGTGGAAAATGCCTCCTTCATGCCCTGGCTGGTCGGAACAGCTCTCATTCACTCCCTTGCCGCAACCGAAAAACGCGGCGTGTTCAAGGCCTGGTCTGTCCTGCTGGCAGTTCTGGCTTTCTCTCTTTCTCTGCTGGGCACATTCCTGGTCAGATCCGGGGTGCTGATTTCCGTGCATGCGTTTGCAACAGACCCAACAAGAGGCCTCTTCATTCTGATTTTTCTTGGTGTCGTGACGGGCAGTTCACTGCTGCTTTATGCCTACAGAACATCGACCATAGTAAGCCGGGTCCGGTTTCATCCTGTTTCAAGGGAAATGATGATTCTCGTCAATAACGTCCTGTTCGGGATTTTGTGCTTTTCGGTCCTGCTCGGAACCCTGTATCCACTGATTTTCGATGCCCTCAACCTCGGCAAGATTTCAGTCGGACCGCCCTATTTCGACTTTATTTTCACCTGGCTTGGTTTTCCGCTTCTTGTTGCAGTCGGCACCGGTGCCCTGCTCAGGTGGAAAAGGGATGACTTCTCGCGCATGCGGAACCGAATCCTGCTGGCCGGCACCGCTTCCGTGCTCGCTGGCGTTCTGATCCCGCTGGCCATGCCGTTTTATTCGCTCGGGGTTGCAGCCGGCATTGCCGGAGGCACTCTGGTTATCCTGCTCAGCCTTTCGGTGATTGGAGACAGGATAGGCCAGAAAAACCGCCTGCGCAACCTGCGGTCCACGCCACGGGCAATCTATGGAATGGTTATCGCGCATATCGGGCTTGGAGTATTCATCATCGGCGTTGTCATGACTACTGTCTACAGCATCGAAAAGGACATTCGCATGCAGACCGGAGATCAGCATGAAATCGAAGACTATAGTTTCGTATTTGAAGAAGTGGTCAATCGAGAAGGGCCCAACTACAGTTCCGTAACCGGAATTTTCACGGTCTATAAATCGGGACGACAGGTTGCCTTGCTTGAACCGGAAAAACGAGTATATCGAGTTCAGCAAAATCCGATGACTGAAGCAGCCATTGATCCGGGGTTTACCCGTGACTTGTATGTTGCATTGGGCGAGCCGCTGGAAAATTCGCAAATCTGGGCAGTCAGAATTTACTGGAAACCCCTTGTTCGCTGGATCTGGCTGGGCGCCATATTCATGGCTGTGGGCGGACTCATGGGTGCAACCGACAAACGCTACCGGAACCGCGCCCGAACCCGAGAACTGAAACCCGCGCATCACCCAGCATGAACTCGCCGCACATGCGATACAAGGGAATATGGCCGTTCGTTATTTTCTGTGGACTGGCCGTGCTTCTGTACATTTCCCTGGAGAAAAATCCGGAGCATATTCCCTCTCCCCTAATTGGCAAGCCCGCGCCGAAATTCACGTTGCCAGACTTGGAGAACCGAAACTCGCTCTCCAAACAGGACATGCAGGGCAGCATATGGCTACTCAATGTCTGGGCTTCGTGGTGCGTGGCCTGTGTTCAGGAACATCCGCTCCTGAATGACCTGTCGAATAGCGGCGTTGTGCAAATCGTGGGATTGAATTACAAGGATGTGCAAGCCGATGCCGTGGACTGGCTTGACAAGCATGGCAATCCCTATAGCTTTATTGCCGTGGATGCCACCGGCGATGTAGGCATCGATTACGGAGTCTATGGGGTTCCCGAAACCTTTCTGATTGACAGGGACGGTTACATACAATACAAGCATATCGGTCCTCTGACTCCGGAAATCATCAGCCAGCAGATTCTTCCCCTGGTTGACTTATTGCGGGAGCGGGAATCATGATTCAGGCAATCCTGAGCAGTCGACTGCTCAAGATTCTCGTTGTGGCGCTGGCTGTATCAACCCTGCCCTCTGTCGGATTTACTGCTGAGCCATTGCCCGAATTGCCAACCAGTGAACAGCAAAGAACCTATGACCGGTTAATCCGAGAGCTGCGCTGTCTGGTCTGCAAGAACCAGAATTTACTGGACTCCAATGCCGAGCTGGCCTCAGATCTGCGGAAAAAGACCCACGAACTGGTCGTTGCGGGCAAGAACTATCAGGAAGTCGTTGAGTACATGACCGATCGATTCGGGACATTCGTGATGTATCGCCCTCCTCTGAAGACTTCGACATATGCGCTCTGGGGCCTGCCCTTTCTAGGATTTGTGCTGGTTCTGACCCTGATCATTCACCGCATCCGCAAGCGCTCGCAAATCCAGCTGCTGGAGCTCGGCGCCAATGAACGAAAAGCCGCAGAAGATTTGCTGGAAAGGCGAAAAAGAGAGTCCTCTCCGTGACCCCGATACTCATCATCCTGCTGTTATTTGCGGTCGTCATTGCTGCGGTTCTGCCCGCACTGCTGAATCGCTCTCGTATCGCGCAGGATGAGCGAGAGCAGTCCAATGCGGATATTGCTCTTGAGCGAATGCAGGAAATTAAGGGCATGGATAGCCAGGACCGCATCGAGGCGGAAGACGAAATCAAGAACAGCCTGCTGGAAGATGCAAAAGCCACGGAAACTGCCTCCAGCAAGATCATTCCATTTCGGCATTCGCTCTGGATTCCCGTTTTCCTGATCGGAGTCTCGGCTGGCCTGTATTTTCAGATTGGCAGTCCCAGCTTGATGTTCGATGCCTCGCTACCTGCACAAGCGGAGGCTACTCATACTCCAGAAAGCATTGAGGCAATGATCCGTCAACTCGAAGAGAGAATTCAAGATGACCCCGATAACATCGAGGCTCTGCAGATTGCCGGGCAAGTGTACTCAACCATAGGCGATTCCGCAAAAGCAGAAACGACATACCGCAGATTGAATGAGCTGGCACCAGGCAATCCTGACTACCTTACGGGTCTTGCGAACGCAGTTATTCTGAATAGCAATGATGTCTATACCCCGGAAGCTGAATCATTCGTCAGGCAAGCTCTGACCATTGACCCACAGCATCAGAATGCGTTATGGATATCGGCTCTCGGAGCAAGTAGCCGAGGTGAAATAGAAAGTTCCATCGAACAACTGGAAGTCTTGCTGGCACTGGTTGAAGACGAAGAAGAGGTACGTCAATCGCTGTTGACGATGATTGAGCAACAGCGAGCAATATTGAGCGGCAACGAAACCGAACAGGGTCAAGCTGTAGAGGGTAAAACCCTGACCGTTAAAGTTGCACTGGATGAACGCCTGTCTGGAATGGCCTCACCAACCGATACTGTATTCGTAGTGGCCAGAGCAGCCGGCGGACCTCCGGCTCCGCTTGCCGTTCGCAAGCTCGTGGTCGGAGACCTGCCGATAACCGTGAATCTTTCGAGCGCTCATTCCATGATTGAAAGCATGACGGTGGACAACTTTGAAGACATTGTCATACAGGCACGAATTTCCAAAAGCGGAACCGCCCAATCGAATTTAGGCGACCTGGTAAGCAAATCCATTCTGATCGCGGGAAAGCCCTCTAACCCCCTGCATCTGATTATCAATGACATCCTTGAATAGCCGATAGCCGCCAAGAGATGGAGATGACCGAGAAATAGCGAAGCCTGCCAGGCAGGACTTACGTTCATTTCAGATAAAACCAGTGGCGTTATCCTGGCTATCCGGTAACGGTGGCTGACTGGGAATTACGGCAGGAGGTTTTACGCGGCTGGCACTGTCTCTATCGCTTTGGGATATCCTTGTCCGCTAGCGAGCCCTGTTGAGACGGCTTCTTCGGCGTAGTCAGCCTTATGGGGTCAATGGGTGTTGCCTTCGGCACTTCGGCAGGCGGTTTTTGAGTTTCGCGGGTTTTTCCAGTATTTTCGCCGCTTCTTTTCTTGGCAATGCTTTGCCCATGGAAAGAGCTGACTGCATCAATGGTCAACTGGCTTGAAGCCAGGGTGCCATCGACATTGCCGCCAGCAATCAATTCGATTCTGTCGAAGTCTGCATTTCCGCTAAAGTGACCGGAAATGACCAGCTTGGCCCCAAAAATATCCCCCTCGACATGGCCGTTTTGACCAATGATCACGGCGGAATTTGAATGAATTTCACCCTTGAAATTGCCATCAATATGCAAGTCATGCTTATCGCTATTAATTTCAATTCGGCCGGTCAACTGAGCGCCCGGACCAATTGACGTCCGTTCTTCCGAAGAGCCGCCAGCTGATTTACGAACCGGACTGGCTTTTGGCCTTTCTACCATGTCCGGTGTTCCCATAACAGGAGTGCCGTCGTTATCGTCAGTTGTTTTTTTGAATAATGACATTGGATATTTTCTCTCTTGTTGTTGAGGTCTATACTGAATAGTCTAACCCGAGTTCGTACCGATTTCTGAATTGTACCATCCCATACATATAGAATTTCACGCGGGTTGGGGAGTCAATCTGCTGTTCATAATCGAAACCAGATACCCCGGACAGCCAATTCGAAAACATCTCATACGAAACAATCGGTTTATTTCATGAGGATTATACTTTTACCATGAAGTTGGTGGAGAAAAACCGTCGGGTCATTTGGCCATTTTTGTCAACCGAACAACACTTCTCATCAGATTCATCCCTGACATGATCCTGCAGGGTGAAAGTCAAATCGGTTGAACGCGGCATAGAAGGTCATGGCGCCGATTGTCGTATAATTGATATTTGCCGGGATTGAAAGCCCGAATACCGTATTTGCGTCCCAGAAACCCAACCTCTTTCCGACACATATTCATCATGAACACATCCAATCTGGAAGCCATTATCACTGAAGCATGGCAGGAACGTGAGTGCATCACTCCGAAAACTGTCTCATCGGACATTGAAAAGGCCATACGAACGAGCATTGATTTTCTCGATACCGGCCAATTGCGCGTTGCTGAACCCAGCGCAGTAGGCTGGAAAGTGAATGAATGGCTGAAAATGGCCGTGCTTCTGTCCTTTCGTATTGACGAGAATCGGGTTATGGGAACTATCCCAACCCGGTACTATGACAAGGTTGAAACCAAATTCAACAACTACGACGAGAGTGCCTTTGCCGATGGAGGGTTCCGGGTAGTTCCACCTGCAGTAGTCAGGAAAGGCGCCTACATAGCAAACGATGTCGTACTGATGCCAAGTTACGTCAATATCGGTGCTTATGTGGGCGAGAAAACCATGGTCGATACCTGGGCGACCGTTGGCAGCTGTGCCCAGATTGGCGCCAATGTTCACCTCTCGGGAGGGGTTGGTATCGGCGGGGTATTGGAACCCTTGCAGGCCTCTCCGACCATCATTGAAGACGATTGCTTTATCGGTGCTCGAAGCGAAGTCGTCGAGGGTGTAGTCGTTGGCAAGGGGTCGGTGATATCCATGGGCGTCTATCTGGGTCAAAGCACCCGCATATATGATCGCGCAAGTGGAGAAGTCAGCTATGGGCATGTACCGCCCGGGTCGGTGGTCGTGTCTGGCTCGCTACCCTCTGAGGATGGTAGCCACAGCCTCTATTGTGCGGTCATTGTCAAAAGGGTTGATGAAAAAACCCGAAAAAAAGTCAGCATCAATGACCTGATCCGAAACATTCAGCCCTGAACTTGCGGACGGGCTACTGGACTGGAAACTCGATTTTCAGCAAGGTCCCACCCAACGGACTCGGAGAGATATTCAGGATTCCCGAATAACGCTCAACGATATCGTTGACCAGGGATAAGCCGATTCCCTGCCCGGATGCCCGTTCATCCAGCCTGACGCCTCTTTTTAGAATATCTTCACGGTCTTCCGGCTTGATGCCCGGACCATCATCGTGGACTTCAATAACCAGTCCATGATGTACAGCATTCGATTTCCGGATCGACGATGTTCGACACAGAATCTCCCGGTTCGCCCACTTGAAGGCATTTTCAAGAACGTTGCCCAACAGTTCAAACAAGTCCCCTTCATCACCAAAAAATTCGATGCCTGATTCAAGTTCCCACTTGACATTCAATCCTCTGTCCGCATGGATTTTCTGGAGTGATTGATGCAGCCGGAGCAGGACTTTTTCAACCTCTACTGCCTTGTGGATGACCGAGAATTCCGAGGACGATGCACGCTTCAACTGGTATTCAACAATACTGTTCATGTCTTCGGTCAATTCTTCCAGCCGCTTGCGGTCTGGCGAATCCTTGCCTCCGATCATGATGATGATTTCGGCAAGGGGGGTTTTCAGGCTGTGCGCAAGATCTGCCAGTGCATTGCGGTAACGAGTCAAGTTCTTTCGCTCATTCTCAATAAACAGATTGATTCGCGTACTCAACTGGGCAATCTCGTCCGGATACTGACCCATGATCTTATCCTGATGCTTGTGTTCAATGTGATCAAGCTCACGAATAACCTGGCGCAGCGGACTCAAGCCCCAAAACAGGCTGACCATCTGCACAGTCAACAGCACCAGGCCCATCAGTCCCAGGGTCTTGAACAGCGTCCAGCGAAAATCATGGATTCGCTCAACATGCATGCTCGCATCATCAACCAGCACCAATGTGATGTCCTGACTGATGCCAAACCGGATCCAGCCAACTGTCAGGCTTGCAATAAATGGACTGCCAAGATCATTTCCAGATCGGGACATGTTCACTTTCACCCCCGGGTTTCTGGGAAGATAATCTGCAAGGTTGACTTCAGCAGCTGACATGGAACGCCATAATTCACGGTTTCGGCTGTCTAGAATAAATGCGAAGAGGCCAGAATCTTCACGAAACAGGCGGGGCTCTGCAAATCGACTGATGTACATGACGCGCCCCCTTGGATTTTCCAATGCGAACATCAGGGCATGAAGGTTGGCCTGCATCTCGCCCGCCATGGAAGTGGAGGAGCTTGAAATGAAGTTTCTATCGAGAATCCAGGTCGTAGCCCCTAAAATCAGGAGCAGAATCAGCACAAATGCGCTAAGCAGCCTGACTCTTAGGGAGGTCTGTTTCAAGTCAGAAAAGACTGAGGACTAGTCTTTGCGGGCTTTTCTCATTCAGGCGGGGTTCTGAATGAACTGGTAGCCGCGACCGCGCAGGGTTCTGATAAACCGTTCACGGTTTTCGGGATCAAGCTTCGCACGAAGCCGGCCAACCAAAACCTCGATAACATTGCTGTCTGGATCATCATCGCCGCGATAGAGCTGATCAGCGAATTCCATCTTGGTCATGACCTTGCCAATGTTCAGCATCATATGGTTCAGGAGAATGAATTCATAGGCGGTCAGATCCATTTTCTCGCCTTCAACGAATACATCCTGGGTAATGGTATCCAGCGTGATTGCACCATTGGTCAGGATGGAGCTGCTATGTCCAGAGGCGCGTCTTGTGTGCGCATCAATACGGGCCTTGAGTTCCTCGAAATAAAACGGCTTGGTCAGATAGTCATCGGCTCCCGATTCGAGACCTTCGACTTTTTGCCTCCAGTGAGTCCGGCCCGTCAGAATGAGAATGGGATAGGTCTTGCCTTTGGCACGTAATTTCCTGATTAACTCGATTCCGGTTAACCTGGGGAGTCCAAGATCAATAATGGCAAAATCAACCGGATATTCGAGCCCCAAAAAAAGACCTTGTTCCCCATCAATGGCTGCGTCGACAATATATCCACAGTCTTCAAGTTTTGCAGTCAGCTGCAGGCCCAGATCCTTTTCGTCTTCGACAAGTAGTATTCTCATTCGGTCAATGCCGTCAAATCAGGTTCCATTGGATCAACATCAATGATGACCAGCTTGCCATCATATCTTTGCAGCTTGAACCGGTAATACCGTATTCCGGTATTATCCTCCTTGTCGAAATACTGGAGTATTGTCCACGCCTCGTATTGCTGGATATCGCGAACTATATCATGGATACTGGCATGGGTAATGGCTTGCGTATGGACACTGGATTGAGGCTGCTGAGCGCTGACTCCGAGAACAGTTCCAAGAAAAAAGGCTGCCACGCCAATCAGAATGGTCGGCTTAATTGGCATTGGCATCCCGGCAGGTATGTCAACAGGCAAGACTATCGGCCAGAGAGACCTATTCGACCGGCAACACGCTGACTCTCACCCTGATGGTTTGACCGGGATGATTTTTGGTTCGCGCCTTGAACAACTGACCGTCATATTCATAGGTAACGTCATAGCCCTGGAAACGCTCTTCTGTAGAGACATTGCTTACCGTTCGACAGCGTTGCTCATAAACGGTTCTTCCATCACCTCGCTGGCTATTTTTTTCGATATCATGACCGATTGAACCACCAAGCACCGCACCAGCAACTGTTGCGACATCCTTTCCTCTCCCGGATCCGAATTCATTGCCAACACTGCCCCCAATAATCGCGCCGAGGATGGCCGGGGTGCTTGAGTAATTGCTGGATTCAACACGAACCGGCTCCTGCCAGCACTCTTGAGTAGGAGTAGTGATCTGAACGGTCTGATAGACCGGTTCAGACTCAATCACGCGTGCTTCAGTGATTGTTGATGAAGATTGGGACATGGCTCCAGCAGACCAGCATGCGAATACGACTGACGCAAGAACCGCATGCATGATCTGTTTAAGGTTGGATTGGACTAACATCATGGTGAGAGCCTATACGCGATTATTCCTGCTTTTAATGGTAATCAACGAGTATGAACATTGACTGAATCAAGAAAAGGCAGAACTGCAGGAGATTGATGCGGTTCAGGAGTTTGACGACTTCATCACTTCGATCAGTTCAATCTCGAATACCAGAGCCTGATTGGGCCCAATCGTGTTCTCGACACCCGCTTCCCCGTATGCCATCTCGGGCGGCAATACAACATTCCAGATATCTCCGGGGCGCATTAGCTGCAGAATTTCACTCCACCCCGGAATAATCCCGGTCAGGGAAAAGCGTGCTGGAGTTTCCCGGGCACGGCTGCTGTCAAACACGGTTCCATCGATTAATTTGCCTTCATAATGAACAATTACCGTATCCTGAAGGCCCGGTGAGTTTCCTGACGGGTCGCCTGACTCGATGATCTGGTACTGAATGCCGGATTCGGTCTCAACAACTCCTTCCCTGGTCTTGTTCTCTTCAAGAAATGCAAGGCTTTTTTCGGCGTTATCCTGTGCCTGCTTCGCCATTTCTTCCTGCATTTGCTGTTGTCTGGAAACGATTATCCCGGCCATTTCCTGTTCGGTCATGGCGGAACCTGAATTCATCAATGACGCTGTGACCGCATCGGAAAATACAGCCATATCCAGGTCCGGTACTGACTGAACCTGAGCCAGAATGCTCTGTCCAATCTGATAGCCAATGGCATAACTGAATTTCTTGTTGTCGTCATCCAGGTTGGGTTGATTCTGAGATTGCGCTACGGAACAGACCAGGGCGGATGTAAAAAACACGGTGATTATTGTTGATCTTTTTTTGAATTGCATGTGGGTTGAACCTCAGAGCAAAAGTTTGGATGAAGGAGGCAAGTATAACTGAAATGACTGTGGTGGGTTTTCCGGTCAAGCCGATTTCAGGGATAGTGATAAATGCACATAATTACCGTGCAGTTGCTTTCCTGGCATGTTTATACCCGAACTCCGCAACCCCGTTATTCCCGGCCTTATTCGCCAGTCATGCCAAGTTGCGACTTTCGGCTAGTGGAAGTATGCCTGCAATCGACCATTTCAAGCGGACCAGCAAGAGAGGCATTCAAGATAGAAATCACGACCAATTGGATCAGCCGGGATACTTGATCATACAGCTCGAAAGTCGTTTTGGGATAATTGCAACTATGCCCAGTTGACCAAGGATTGTGCGAACTCGCCAGATGAATATTGGACTCAGCGACATTTGTGAAGCATGAGAGCACTAAAATGTCGCTGATTGTGACGCATGGAGATTCGTTTTCAGATCAATGTAAAATTAGCGGGACAAAAACCAGAAAACAGTGGATATGATCGATCAAGTGCAAACCGTTCTGTTAGCGGGTGGTTTTGGCACACGGCTTTGGCCTCTCTCACAACAAGCCCACTCAAAACAATTTCTCAAGCTTATTGGGGATAAGTCGTTGTTGGAACAGATGTTAACCCGTTTGCAGGAGGCATTTAGGGACCCGCCAGTAATTGTTTGCAATCACTCACAGGAAACAATAGCTGAGAAACAGTGGCGACTGGCTAATGTTGAACCCAGGAAAGTCTTGTTGGAGCCTACTTCACTTGGCACAGCCGGAGCTATTGCTTTGGCCGCTATCAGAGAAATATCTTCAGGACAAAAGTCCTTGATGTTGGCGATGCCAGTTGACAGCTATTTTGAGGAAACATGCCAATTCAGCTCTTGTGTTGAGGCTTCGGCAAAATTTGCCCTTCAAGGAAAAATCATAATGTTTGGCATCCCACCACGATCTGCTGATACAAATTATGGGTATGTTAGAGTTGAAAATTCGACAGAACCTGGAATTTCGGAGGTTTTGTCTTTTGAAGAAAAGCCTACAAGTGAAAATGCCAAAAACTACTTTGATAGCGGTGAATATTTATGGAATAGCGGCATTTACTTGTTTCGTCCACAGGACTATATGGATGAACTTGAAAAATTCCGTCCTGATTTACTTGCCGCTTGTTATAAAGTTGCGGAAACCGGATTAGAAGATTCAATATTTATGCGTTATGAGAGCACTTCATTAGCCTTTTCAAGTGAGTCTGTTGATCGTGCGGTAATGGAAAATACTGCCAAAGCCGTTATCAAGGTTTGTGATATGAAATGGGTCGATCTGGGATCCTGGCGCTCACTGTTCGAGTCACAACAACGTGACGCGAATGAAAATGTAATTGTTGGCAATGCAATTTCCTTCAACACTAAAAATTGGGAATTATATACAATAGTAACGAAAAATGGGAATGTTGACAAAGAGCGATGCGTTATTCTGAGATATTGAAGATTAACGGATATATCAAAGGACGCTGGATAATCCGAAACGAAAGAAAACCCCAAAAACAATTCAAGAAACGCTTGACTTTTTTGTTACTATTGTGTAAAATAACTGCATATTAAACAACAATATGAAGTTATAAAAAT
>JAPOSW010000104.1 GCA_026709505.1 Gammaproteobacteria bacterium
TGCCAGATGGGAATCGTTGGCAGATGGGCGAGACTGTCCGGACTCAATCCGGAACTGTCAGCACCCCCGTTACCGGTTACTCGCCGGGTCTCATGCTCGTATTAATTCCTCAAGCCTGTATTGCTGCCTTGACTTCGATAAGAGGGTTGATTAGAATTGCCTTGCGGCTGGTTCAGAGCGTCGAAATATTCGTCGACTGCTACTTCAAGTTCTTCCTGTGTCAACGGGTCGCAATCCGTGTTCAATTCGGTACCAGGATTTTCACAACGACGAAGTTTGTCGACATTCCGATAATCTATTTTAGAATTGTATTTGGCAATTCCTATCGCCTGCGCCCCCTTTATGCATTTGGCCTTTATGCGACAGTACGAATACTTCATGTGGGTTGCTTCATCGAAAGCGTAGTAACCGGGAGTGATTCTATATGAATCCCAGCGAACCGATTCTGCTATGCAATACTGTTCGGTGTAAGCATACGACTTCTGCCATTCCTCAAAACAAAGATAAGCGCGCCGCTCGACAGACGGCGGCTCGCCTGATCTGGGCGGCGTGTAACCCGGGCCTGGGTCGCCGACTCCGTCTGCTACCCCGTGGCCAATCTGCGCCGATGCCTTCTGCGGCGAAAACAGGGCCAGCGTGCCGATTACCGCAAAGCATCCGGCCAGCGTCAAAAGCTTCTTCGTTGTGTCTGCCTCAATATTAGACATGACAATCATCCTCCAGTTGAGTTAATTTCGGATTATCTTACCCCCCCCCCCCTCCATTTTGTCAATAGTACGCTTAACTTTCTGTAGCGATTCGGGATCATCCCATGCTGTTTATTTTGACATAATTCAAGGGTACTGAATTTTCTGGATTATCGACTTGAATTCACAAAATCGTGAGACAAATATATACCATAGAAATACCATGATTAGGGCATTAATGATCCATGATGATGTACTCGCATCGAGAAATTAGCGTGGGATGGTCCTAGGAATTGCTACCAAGCCCCATCTACTTGGACCTCAAAATTTACATCGATCAGAAAGTTTACGTCTCCTGCATTTCGGCATTACATTGGAACGCTATACTCCTTAACAGATGCAAGAGGGCTTTGCGTAAAGCTAAAAACACTTGATATAGCGGTCATTTTTGACCCCTGAAAATTTCCCTTGCCCCGGAAAATGGTCCGGAATAGACGGCTTCTGACACTTCGGGGCATGTCGGATGTTTTTTCGATTTTCCAGCCCCTGTTCGAAAAGGCCAAGGGAAAAACCGGCAACAGGACTACATTCATGCGTTTATTCGATAATGCATGGACGGAAAACCCAGAGTCTCATCTTCCGATTGCGTTCACCGCAATTTTGGCATAAGCGTATTTTGCAACCATATCAGACCGGCAAGATCCTGCATCGAAGTAAATTGGCACCAACGCAAAAGCCTCATATAGTGAGGTCGGCTTTGGTCATCCTTGGTGAACGCACCTACAGTTGAAACCCCTATTCAACATAGGGGGGATACCCGGGCCAACCAGGAGCGCTACCGCCTGGTTCTGCATCCCGAACCCACCCATACTCCCAAAATCCGATCCGGATTCTGATCAAGAATGATTGATACCGGTCAAGGCGAAGCTATCCGTGAATAAAAGACGCGCCAATGAGGATGCTACTCTGACTGCAGTGCGATGATCGGGTCAAGACGAGCAGCCTGATTCGCTGGCTGAATGCCGAAAAGAAGACCCATCACCAATGCAGTAGCAAGCCCACTTACGATCGAGACCGTCGAGACTGTAAATTCCCAGCCGGTGAACTCACATATTGCATAAGTGGCTCCAGTACCAACCAGCACCCCCATTGCCCCGCCGGTCGTGGTTTGCAGCATCGATTCAATCAGGAATTGCCCCTGTATATCGCGACGACGTGCACCAAGCGCACGACGAATACCAATCTCCTTGCGTCGCTCGACAACCGAAACCAGCATAATGTTCATAATCCCGATGCCACCGACAACCAGTGAAATACTGCCGATAGCGGCAAGCAGCAACGTATAGATTTGGGCCTGTGTCTCCATCTGTGCTATCAGCTGCTTGGCAGTGATAACATCCAGAATGATATTGGGTTCTCGACTTGTAAAATACTCGCGAATGCTTTCAGCCACACGCTCGTGATGCACGCCTTCGGTCGATTTTGCGACCACCGAATCGACATTCGATTTTCCAAAGGCCCGCCCGACAGTACTGATCGGAATGAACACTGACCTGTTCGCATTGAATTGCATGGGCAACTGATAACTCTCTTGCCTTGGCTCCAATATCCCGATAATGACAAATATGGTACCGGAAATATCGAGTCTCTCTCCAACGATTTGAACAGTTCCGTTCTTCCGAATCTCTTCGGCGGTATCGGCACCAATCACCGCATAATATTGATCGATGTCCAGATCAGAAATAAATCGTCCCGATGAAACAGCAAACTGGCCGATCTCTGCAAAGCTCTCCGTTGCTCCCTGAACATCACCATAGCCAACACTCTTCCCGGCAAACCGGAATTCGCCATTGTGAAGAACCCTGGTCGCTGAAATAGAAATTTCAGGAACGAGATGCTGAAGCAGGAATGTATCTTCAACCTTCAACAGGGGTTGATTCCCATTTTGCGCTATTGATTGCTGTGATTCGTACATCACAACCATATCCGTCCCTAGGCTCTCGAATTGTTTCTTTGCCTGATTTTTTGCAATTTCACCAAGCGAAATCATGGTGATTACCGATGAAATTCCGATCATGATCCCGATCAATCCGAGAATGGTGCGTAACTTAGCCTTGCGCAGGCTGTCAATTGCCTCGCGAATGTTAGCGCGCAGAACGGAAAAGCTTCTAGGCATGGGCATTCGCAAGTAATGGTTCTGCCGGCAAAGGTTCACCATCAGATTTACCTGTATTCAGCTCAACCAGTGTTCCGCCTTTCATGCGAAGTTGTCGCGGACACTCGTAAGCCACCTGAATATCATGAGTAATCATCAGGATTGTGACCAGTTTTTCACTATTCAATTGCTTGAGAAGCTCAAGAACTTCAGTCGCAGTTTTTGAATCCAGTGCACCAGTCGGTTCGTCTGCTAACAGCACCGCTGGTTCGCCGATCACCGCACGAGCGATGGCAACACGCTGTTTCTGCCCTCCTGAGAGTTGATCGGGGTGATGTGCGGCATGTCCCTCCAGACCAACCAGTCGCAGATACTCCCTAGCCTTGTTCATGCGCTGGGATCTGCCAATACCTCGATATACCAGAGGCAGCGCAACATTCTCAGCGGCCGTCAGGTGAGACAGCAAATGAAAGGATTGAAACACGAAGCCAATTTGCCTGTTGCGGAGTTTGGATAATGCGTTGTCCTTGAGCTTTGCGGTGTTGTGCCCATTCAGATGATAGGAACCAGATGATGGTCGGTCAAGCAGGCCAATAGTGTTCATCAGTGTTGTTTTTCCACTACCTGAAGGACCCATGATCGACACCATATCGCCGCGAGAAAGATCCAGATTGACGTCAGTCAAAACCTGAGTCGATACCGGGCCGACCTTGTATGTTCTCGATATCTTGCCCAGGCTGAGTATGCTTCTTGTCATTTTCATATCCTGATTGAAACGAAATGTTGCCTTTTACCGACTCGGGAATGTTCTAGTTTCTGGAAACAACGACCTGTTCACCAGCACTCAGGCCGCTCACTATTTCTACTGATTCCTGCGTGGTGAGCCCGGTTTCAACCATACGCATTTCAATGTTTCCGGATGCATCCACGACCTCAACCTGTGGACCATCTCCCATAACCTGCACTACCCTGATCGGTATCATTACCGCTTCGGGATTCGAGTAGGTGACAATGGTCACATGTGCCGACATGCCAGCTCGCAACCGCTCGCGTTGTGATGCATTGAGTTCAGCCAACTCTACCGAGATCTGAAATTGTGGTGACCGGCCGGAAAAAGACCGGGATTGCGTGCTTGAACCAACATGCGTAACCCGACCCTCAATTCGTTCATCAGCAAAAGCAGGCCCGGAAATCCACGCCGCCTGGTCGGACTCTATTTTGTTGACATCCACTTCGTCAACCGTGGTATCGACCACAATCCGGTCAAAATTTGCGATGGCAAGCAGCAAGTCTCCCGCCGTCAGCTTTCGACCCGTTGTCAACTGGCGAACCTCGCTACCCTCAGCAGGCTGAATCAGCCCTGATATGGGTGCAGTGATCGTGCTATTCGCCATATTTCCCTTAATTTCATCAACTCGGCTTTTCGCGTTTTCTGTCTCTAGCTGTGCAACTCGGATTGTCTCGGCATCGCTCTGTTCCTTCACCGACTCAAACTCATCCTCGGCAGATTCGAAATCGAGCAGCTGACTCTCATACTGCTGCTTGCCATCTTCATATTCGGAAGCCGCGATAATGCCCTCATTAAACAGGAAGCTCACTCGATCAAACCGACGCTTTGCATTACTCAGGGACAACCTCGCGCTTTGAATTCTTCGCCGGGCATTCGCCATATCCTTGCTGTCTTCCCAGTTGCGCAATTCTTCCAGTCGCTCGAGCTTCTTTATGTAATCGACTTCTGCCTGGCGTAACTCGTTGGAAATCTCCTTGGTACTCAACTCAAGCAACGGGTCTCCTTTAATAACCTGCCGGCCAAATTCCGTATAGACCTTGTTGATGTTGCTATTAAACGCAGCAGTCACGCCTTCAATATTGCCGGGGGCAAGAAATCCTCGTAATGTAATTGTGGAATCAATCGGGCGGGTTTCAGCCACCACGGTGATTATTTCCGGTTGTTCGACAGGTGCCGGGGCAGGCTCATCAGAAACTCTGGCAGACTTAACCAGGTTTTCCAGGGGTTGAAAATTTATCGAACCAAAATTCCCCAGATAATAAGCGCCAGCTCCGATAAACAGGAGACTCGCCACCAATATTGAAATAAAGCGTGTATTCCTCTGTTTTTTGAGCATCGAAGACAGTGTATCTTTCTGGGATTCAATGTTCTGGTAGGCCTTCTGGAGCTCAATGTGCTGCTTCTCAATTTGCCTGGCAAATTGCAACTCCTGTTCACGAAACTCTCTGACCTTGGTGACGTCCGTAAATACGACGACGATTGCAACTCGCTCACGCAAGCCGTTACGGTATTCGGAGATATAGGAAGTGGTTACGGCAATCGATTTGGCGATATCGCCTACATGGACATTGACAATTTGCCGTTCAGCGATTCTTTCACCCAGAGTTGCATCTAGAATTATTTGTGCAAAATCGTCATATCCCTCGGCTGTAAGGAATACTTCTGCAAAAGGACGACCGATCACGTATTGCCTCTCCAGCTCGAAAGTCTGACAGAGGGCCTCATTAACCATCTCGAGAACACCATTGAGGTCAATGACCATGACGCCATCGACCATGCTCTCAAGCACTTCGTGGTAAATGGCCAGATTTCGATTTTCCATCAGGGGGCAACCTCCTCCACTTCAATTCCCCATACATCCAGTGTTATGCCCATGGCTTGATGCAGGTCCAGTTTTGCATTGCGGAAAGCAATGACATCGTTGATTTCGGCATTTTGCGCACTCAGCAACTCATCCTGTGAAGAGGCAACCTCAAAAGTTGAAGACAACCCCTGTCCAAACTTTGCCTGCTCAATCGAGAGATTCCTTTCCGCTAGTTCCCTGGCTTCACGGGACAGTTGAGTGACTCGGTAACTCAGTTCAACGTTTGTTGCAAGCCTACGTATTTCATTACGGATGGATTCCCGGTTGGTATCAAGATTGCGTCTGGCTTTGAACAGCCTGTTTTCTGCACTGACCAGCCTGGATTTCCGGTTCGGTTCATTAAGCGGGATGGAGAGCCTCAATCCAGCACTGTGACTGGTCTTTCCGGCCACGTCATTTCGGGTGACGGTAGTATTAAGACTAAGGTCTGGCAATAGGTTATTTTTGGTGATTAGCAGGTTGACTTCGGCATTCTCAACCTCAAACATTGCATCACGGATATCCTTGCGATTGTCAAGCGCCTGACGGGTACTCGCCTCAAGATCAACCAGACTGCCGGCCTCTTCATCCGATAGTTCATCCAGGGAATCCTCTCTCGGAACCAGACGTATATCGTTTGGCAGATTGAGGAGATTGGACAGGGTTAAAGTGCTTGCGTTCCTCGAATTCTTCGCTCTCAGCAAGGCGAGTTCTCTCTGTGCGATCGTGGATTGTGAACGGGTGAGCTCCAGTTGTGCTATCCTGCCAGCCTTGATGAGTGCTTGGGTCACATTGCTTTGTTTGAGTGCTCGCTCTAGCGCACCTTCATTGGTTTGCACTTGCATGTTGCTCTGGATCAGGCTGTAGTAGGACTTGATGACCTGGACAATCAAGCTCGCGACTCGATCTCGAAAACCGAGAATATTCTTTGTTTCCGTTTGTCGGGCCAGACGCAATGAATCTGTACCTTGCACAAGCCCTGCCCCCTTTAACAACGGCTGGGTAAATCTTACAGAATAACTGTCAGCACCGGAGTTATTGGCTGTTATGTTCTTATCAGCATTCAGGCTAATGCTCGCCCCTGACCCTGTTGGAAGCGCAAACGTTATCCCCGCGTCAATGCCAACATTCTCCTCACTGCCTCGACTGGTATTCGCGCTTGAACCCACAGAGAATTTCGGTTCAAACTTTTTTTCGGCCTCTTCAAGATTTAACTTGTCAATCTCGCGATCAAGGCGCGAGTCTAACAGTCCGCTGTTTTGCTTGAGTGCAATTTCGATCGACTCCTGAAGTGTCAGATGAAGTTCTTCGGTAAAGGTGTCGTCAGGATTGATTTGTGCCTGAGAAACATTTATCTCAAGTAAAACCAGAAGCAGAACCGAACAACATAAAAAGCGGCTGATGCTGCCATACTGCAACACCGAACTGGACATTTCCGGCACTGCATGAAAACATGACCGATCCGACCTTCTCCGGAAGTCGGGAATTGCCAGCATGAATATTGGCATGAGTAGTTTCATTGATTAAGAAGCAACACTTTTTAATGTTAATGCACGATGAGCTTCATGTTCATACTGAATTATTACTGCCTATATTCCCGTGTATTTTGCTTTCCATGCACTTGAGAAAAAATCTACAGGGGTCGAAATGATGAGTATTCGGATTATATTGAAAAATGCCGTGTCGGGAATTATATCTTTTTTGCACATGAATTGACCTCAAACGTTGCCCGTACCCTGAGACACAGGATGACCTGCCCTGACCGCCCCAGTGGGCGCAGCGTCCCGGAAGCCACCGCATCGCTATCGTTACCGCTACGACTAAGAGGAGCAGGATCATGCCGGGCTGCTGGGGATCCCGACGCTGCCCTGACAGGCAATGCTTTCAGGGTATCCTTCACGGATGCACGACGAATGTCTGGGGGACTGGCACAGCCTCTCGATGCAGGTCATGAACCATGCAGGGGCGGTAACCGAGCAGGTGTGGTACAACTCGACCCCTAGAGCTGTACTGGCACCATCTTGCCGGACGCGGCTCCGCTGTCTGGGGATTCATCGAAGCATGGTACATCAAACTCGAAATCCGCAAAGCCGGAGAGAAAAAGCCCGCCGCTTGCTTCCGCTTCATCGCCTTCCTGAAGCCTGATGCTGACAACATCGGGGGAACTCGTCCGGTGCAGACGCACCCATTGGAAGATCGAGAACGAGACCCTCAACCTGCCTAGAAACCAGGGCTGCCATGTCGAACACAACTTCGGACACGGCCAGGAGGGCCTGCCCAACGTGCGCTAACCCTAAAGCTGATCGCATTCACGTTCCATAACGCCTGCAACAAAGCCTGCGAACTCCGGATGCGGGCTCGCAGCCGGCTCGGCAGGAGAATCCGCTTCTTCCTCACCCTCAACGCCATCACTGCCTGGCAGTACTTCAACAGCTGGCAGTCCCTGCTCACGCAGACCGTCTGTCCGCACCCGCGCAATGCACAGAGAGCCTGATGCCCACAACCGCTGCTCCGGCAGGAAGCAGACTGCCCCGTCCATTTTCTCAAGCCGGAATCAATGCCCGATGCAGAATCAGGAAAGCAAAATTAAAACTGCTGAAATTCCATAATTCGGCAATGATAACAAGGTAGAATGCAAGAAACTGCATAAATACCAGATTGGCTGCACGCAGACAAGCAATCCGGTATTGCAAGGATTCGACATTGAATTACAGGAGGGAATTCTTTTCTCTGCAACAGAATTTAATAAGTGTTTGCTCGAAAACCAACAACGAAAAACAGGTAGAATGTGCGGCCAGCAACACTTAATGGAAATGAGAATTTTCTCATTTTCGACCAAGGTCATCACTATGAAAACAAAATTGATAATGCTGTTTATTTTCTTGTTGGGATCGGGAATGCTGTCCACAGTTCACGCAAGCTGTTTCAACTCCCTGACACTCGGTCATTATGTACTCGGCGACTGGAGCGGACCCGGACCCAACCCTGACTCTCAACCTTGGAAAGTTGGCGGAGTTGTTGGATCTGACGATCGATTTACAACGTTAGGGCAACTTGAAGCGCACAGGGATGATCTCATTCAACAATGTTCGACGAAGGGAAACGAGATCATTACAGAAGCAGAAGGGCACTTGACCGCACGAAAAAATACGGCCGGCGCTCGTTTTGACGAGTGGTGTACGACGCAGCCTTTTTGCTCGGCAGTCCGCAATATTTCGATCGAATACGAACACAATCAACTGGATAGTGAAATTGAACGAATGAAAGCCTGGTATAACGATAATATCAGCAGGTGTCAGAGTAATTTCCGTTATGTGTTCAATGAAATGAGTCGATACTTGTGTGCAGCCAATTGATTTCATACATTTGAACATCGACAGCACTCTTTTATTCTGCGATGATTTTCTTTCTTCATTCCTGCTTTCTGAAATGAACCATTAGCTGATAAACTTTGGGATTTATATATTCAAGCCGCTAGTATCCCAATGTTTTATCGAACAGGTTCAAATGGATAGGTAGACCTTCCGCTTCGCTTCTTTATTCGGGTTCCGCAAGCATCTGGTTTAACGGATTCCTCGAGCGGGTTCAGGGCCTGCATCAATGTGCAGAGACTGAGCTTGGACTGCAACTGTTTCCGAATTCCCGCACACAGCACATAGACCGAAAACGGCGATCCATGGCTGGCTCTTGACGGCATTTTCCGAACGGCCGGAAAACGGCTTGACCCGCAAGTGGTGCTTGATCAGGATCGATACGATATCATCCTGAAAACCGGGCATGTGATCCGTATTGCCGATGTTCCACTAGCGGCGAGATTCGTTCGATGCATTATAAGGGTTATGAGAAAGACCGAAATACGGTCAAGCGGAGGTACCCGGCAGCAGCTCATGGCTTCTCCTGCAAAGGGCAGGAGGAACGCTATCGTCCGGGAGAAGTCAGGCCAGATGCAAAAAACAGAATTGTGCTCATGGAGGTTTAACCCAGGCATCCGCGCAATGTCAAATACGTGGCCGCCAGCGACGACCAAGTGGAAGAAGGCCTATGCTAGGCATTCCGCGACCTAACGCATCCTTAAAGAACTGCTGGCGCACGAGCATCCAATGGGCAGCGTGTTCCAGGCCGGAGCCCAGCTCCGCTAACTGATCGGTTCGAATCACGGCTGGCTGGGCGGCCTGGAGGTTTCTTCCAGCTTATGCCGTCAAGGCATATGACGAGTAGATGGGCTGGGATGCCGGGCATCCGCCCCGGCACCTAGTGGTCAACCTGAGCCGTTTCCTGATTCGCCCAGACGTGCATCGCCGGAAAATCCGGCCACAAGATCCTGCATGAATGGAAAAAAAACATCCTGGAATAAGGGCAGGAACCAACTGAAAAAAAGTTGCCCTGTTCCAGGGGGTCGGTTTTCAGGCTTGTACTGCTACCGAATTCTAATTCCGATAGTCCGGTGATGCATAGCATCTCGGTATGCGAATGAGCAGCAAAACGATCCATGACTCACAGGAATCAATGCACGATTTTCAATCGTCTCTGAAACCGCAATCAATGGCATCAGCAGGGAGTATAATGAATCCACGAATCACGTCCTAATTTCGGGCATGCAATAGAAATCAGGACAACCACTGGAACAGTCCCATGGATGCAGCACTTAACCTGATCGGGGAAGGAGACAGGATTGCCAGAGTGACTCCCCTTGGATTGTGGATAGCCGGTACCAATGGCAGGATTGACTTGAAGTGTGGCGACAGGCGTTACCTTATCGTGGACATGTCCGAAAGATTTTGAACCACCCGATTGGCAGGCAATGCGTTCCAGACACCGGCTTGAGACCCAGCAGAGCGTAACACCCGAGTGGCTGTCGGAAATTCTGCGGTGAAGAACCTGAAAACCATTTCGGCAGCTTATGAGCGTATCGACGACCATTTTGAGGAAGTGCGGCGGGAACGCTTCCCGAATAGCGAGGAGCTAGTTCGCATCGAGGCGGAACAACGACTCAACAACCAGGCCTATTTCATTCTGGCCCGGGGACCAGCTGAAAACGGAGATTGACGATGCTTGCAAGCTTGCTATCGATGCGGGACAGTCACAGGAGAAGTGGAAGGCCAGAAGAGCATGGGGAGGTTGTCAAATGGCATAGGCTCCGCAACCGGATTGCCCATGGCCAGCTTCCTTCCGAGGGCATCAATGTTTCCAAAATCATCAAGGACTTTAACCGCATAGAGGAATTGCTGGAAAGGCAATGAACGGAACGATTGCGGCACTCCCAAAGCGAAGCCTGCGGCGCATTCAATAATGGCACCCTTGTCAGAGCGTTAGACGCCATGAGGGATAAATTCACCTGCCCATGCATCCATTTCAACCCGGAAATCTTCACGACAGCCGGTTTTCAGAATCCAGACAACGAAGAATCAATCGCTTGGCGACGGATTTCGAGCAAAGCCAATCGAAATTTATTGATTTTACGAAAGTCGGGCTAATGACGCTGCTGGCAGCAGCGAACTTTGCGGTCAACTCCGGTCGCCGGAAGCACATGCGCTTGATCGTACCGAAAATATGCTCCAATGCAAAAGCCTCTTATAGTCGAATCCAGTGCATGCGAAGAAGAAAAGCCTCGTTGGGCGCACTTAGCAAATACCTCACCGGAATCACGAGTTCAAGGACTGGCAACTTCCCTTGCACTCAGTCACAACAATAACGAGGCGGAACCTTGACATATATGCTGTTTCTCTCCAGTTTCACAGCCATCGGAATAAGCGTCTGGTTAATACAGGGACCGCCTACGCATTTGCCTGTATCCGGTTCAAAAATTGCACCATGCGTTGCACAAATAAGATGCTCGCCGGATTCATCAAACAACTCCCCGGGAACCCAGTCCAGCCTGGATCCATTGTGTGGGCAGTGATTCACATAGGCATAAACCTGATCGCCCCTTTTGATCACGAAACCGCTCAGGAACTTCGATCGATCAATATCGAACATGATTGCAGTACCGCCTCCATCGAGTCGTTCAAGCGTACCAACACTGATCCACTGGCCTGATTTCGATGGGCTACTCATGCTTCAACACAAAATCTCAACAATATCGGAAAAACTATTTGCCAGCCCAAGAGTGCTTAAGTCTTCCAATTGCTCTCTCGAATGGGACCCGTACGTTACTCCCCACCCATCCATGCATGCACCAGCAGCCATTTCAAGATCGAATGTCGTATCGCCAATCATCACGGCTTCATGGCTGGCTATACCAGTGTAAGCAAGGGTTTTCTGCAGCATTTCAGGATGAGGCTTGGGCTGGCCCTGGTCACCGCACCGAGTATACGCAAAGCACCCTGCAAGTCCGGTTTCTTGCAAGGCTTTTTGCAGCCCGTTTTTTGACTTGCCTGTAGCGATACTGAGCAGATACTCGGCCTGTCTCAATCGATCCAGCCCTTCCCTGACCCCATCAAAAAGCACCATCGGCGTTTTATCCTTGACTCGCCAGTACTCGCCATAGCTGTCCATCAGCCGCATGTTCAATTCTGGAGAATTTTTCGGATACAGTCTGGAAAAGCTCTCGAGTATACTCAGTCCGATCAGCTGTGCTGCTTGATCGGGTTCAGGGGGAACAATGCAATAATCGTGTGCAGCCCCAATAAAACAATTGACAATCTTGTCTCTGGAATCCATTAGCGTTCCATCCCAGTCAAACACCAGCAGACGGTAGGACTTCATTCGTTCAATGCTCGTTTGATTGCTTCAGCAAATCCAGGGGATCCTGCAATTCTTTCGGTAGTGGCGCACTCACCGTGACCGGCTTGTCGTCAAGATCAAAAAAATGGATTCGGTGTGCATGTAAAAACAGTCGATTGAGTCCCTGGTTCTTCATGATTCGATTGAACCGGCGATCTCCGTATCTTTTGTCACCAGCGATCGGGAATCCCGATTCAGAGCAATGGACTCGAGCCTGATGCATGCGTCCGGTAATCAGGTCAATTCTTAGCAACGAAGCATTGCCGAAGCGTTTTTCCACATTCAGGATTGATTGCGCAGCCCGACCTGACAAGTCCGGCTTAACCCTGTGATCCGTTGCCTTGGTTTTTCCCAAAGGAAGACGAACTTCCATCTGGTCACTCTTCGGACTGCCCCGAACCAAAGCCAGATACTGTTTTTGGATTCCCAGGGTGGAAACAATATCTGCGTGTACCTTCAGCAGCATTTCTCTTGATTTTGACAGCAACAGGCACCCTGAAGTCTCAAGATCAAGTCTGTGTATGAGTTGCAGTTGCGAACCCCTATCCATGCTCGCCTGCATGATATCAATCAATCCATAAGCATGCCGGGTGCCCGCATGCACGGGCAGCCCGCAAGGCTTGTTGACGACAAGAATATCATCATCTTCATAAACAACCGGGATCGTCCAGGACTTGCCGGCTTGCCGGCCCGGTTCCGCGGCTGGATTCCGAATGCTGAGTGGAGGGATGCGAATTTTTTCTCCAAGATAAACCCTGCTTTCTGCCTTGGCTCGTCGACCATTCACCCGAACCTCGCCACTTCGAATCGCTCTGTATATCCTTGATTTGGGAACTCCCTTGAGCGTCTTGATCAGAAAATTGTCAATGCGTTGCCCATCACCAGTTTCGTTGACTTCTTTGACTTGAACGCTGGTGCAGGAACCGGATTTATTCACGATCTTTTTTCCTGTTCTCCAAGGCCGGCTTTCGATCACCTGATTCTGGCTGGGGATACTTTTGACATTCGGTAAAAATTCGCTTGGTGCAATTTTTGCAGATCTCGGGATTGAGACGTTCAAATATCCCGGCAATCGCATCGTGCTTTGAATGAAAAATATTGTGCTCCCCAATGTAGTCGAGATAGCCCCCACGCTTCATGACCTTGTTCGCGTTTCGCTTTAACCGGTACAAGTACAGATCACCGCCATTCTTCCTGCGCTCCCGTGTTTCATGAAACAGCAATTCTGCTCCAGCCCAGTCAATCTGATTGATGCCCTTGGTCAATATCAGCAAATGCTTTTGTTCAGGGTAATGCTCGCGATACAAGCTCAGCATCTCGCGCACGTATGTGATCGACCCAAAATAAATCGAATCCTCGATGCGCAGCATCTTGAACTGTGGGCATTCAGGTGCGGAAATCCCGGATGTAAATTTTCGGTTGGGCAGGGAGCTGTCCGGTACGCGAGACTCGATGCGCGGGCGCGAGGTTTTTCTCAAGTAAATCATCAGGGACATGATGACCCCCAGCAAAATCGCAAATTCCAGCTTGAACAGAATCGTGCTAATGAACGTCACGGCCACAATCGCCGCTTCCATGCGATCGGCGGTAAACAGCAGTTTCAATTGAGCAATGTTGATCAATCTCAGTGCCACCAGAATCAGCAATGCCGCAACCGAAGCAATCGGCAAAAATGCGGTCATAGGGGCAATCACCAAAATCAGCGGAATCAGCAGAACTCCGGCAATGATCGCCGAAAGCGGTGTCCTGCCGCCCGCAGAGTAATTGGCGGCACTGCGATTGAACGAACCGGTCGCAACGTAGGACGAGAAAAAGCTGCCGACAATATTGGACAGTCCTTGCCCAAAAAACTCCTGATTGCTGTTCACGACCTGGCCGGACCTGAGCGCCAGCGACCTTGAAATCGATACCGCTTCGGTCAAGGCAAATAAAGTCATGGCCAGTGCCAGGGGAGACAGTTCCTGAAGCACCTGAATGGAAAGGTCGGGCGATGAAATCGGCGGCAGTCGCTGCGGCAGGGCTCCAACCATATCAATACCGGTGGTATCCGAGCCAAACGCCCGGTTCAGTATCACAGCGATCAGGCTGCCCACCACGAGCGCGGCGATCATGCCAGGATACTGAGGCCACCTTTTCTGAAAGAACAAGGCGGTGCCGATCGTGATCAGGCTAATCAGCAGAACCAGAGGGTGAAAGGCCTCCCAGTTTTGCATCAGGTACAGGACTGACTCATAAAGATTGTTCTGCTCGGGGAATTCGAGACCCAGAAAGTCCTTAAGCTGCTTGGCAACAATCAACAATGCAGCTCCGGCCGTAAACCCGACAATGACCGAATGGGATATGAAATTAACCAGTACCCCCATTCTGAGCAAGGCCATGGCAAACTGGGTAATACCCACCATAAATGCCAGGGTGATTGCCAAAGTCACATACTCCTGGCTGCCCGGTACGGCCAATACGCTTAATGAGGAATACATGATCACCGATGCAGCAGTGGTTGGTCCGGAAATCAAGTGCCATGACGAGCCAAACAATGCGGCAACAATTGCCGGTACGATACTGGCATAAAGACCATATTCAAGCGGCATGCCGGCAATCGCAGCAAATGCCACGCCTTGAGGCAAGACAATTGCTGCGCCCGTCAGCCCAGCTGAAAAATCAGCTCGAACCGTATCGCGATCAAGTTTCCCGGTCCAACGCAGAAATGGAAACAGTTTCCTTGATGAAGTCTGTAAATGCCTGAATTGAAGTCTCAAGTGATATTCCCGTTTTATGATGGATCAGTTTGAAATATCTGTCTGTTTTTTGCAAGCACCGGGTTAAGCGGGAATTTTATCTTGGCAAAATTTCCAGCACGCCACCTTGACCCTTCAAATAGCACAGTCATCCCCCGCTCACTGCTTTCGGCCATAACTCGAGACCGATTGTAGAAGATATGATGAAGAATAAGGTCAATGACATGTTACGCATGCTCGCAATTCCGTGAATTGAGAGAAACTGACAATCCAATGGGAGTGGGTCCGGTATATTTCACCAGGCTGATTTTCTTTTTTGGGCTGCCTGATAGTACCCAAAGCAAAGGCTCTATCATGATCAGTGGCTGGTCATATTTATTAATTTACTGAGGGGCGATAATCAGATTGCTCGTACGCGGGATGGTTATACTGAAGATGCAAACGATTACATGTTTACAGTACATCTTGCGAAGACCTGGAAAATTCATCCTATTGCCTGGCAAGGGAGCAAGGGGAAATGAAGGAATGCTTTTGCGGGATTGTATACATAAGTTGACATGCCAGTTTTCACGTCGTCAAATACCTTCGATGGAAACGCAGATGGGAATTCGGCTGGACAGGCCAACCCATAAAGACTTCATTGTGGACGATAGATTCGTATTTTAGACCTTGTCAACTTATATATGAATCCATCGAGAATTCCATGGCGGATGATACTCGTGTTGGATTAAGGATTATGCAGCCAAAAAGGGAAATACTCATGAAACGATCAAAAATTTTATTTATTGTCATATGTTTGACGTTTCTGCACGCGGCAGGGGCAGATGTGGATGAATACATAGCCAAATACGGGGACATACTGGACAATTGCTACGAGTTTAATCGTGCAGGTGATCGGCTGGAACAATGCTCTGAACGCATGTCGGGGTCGTGCGTAGATATCGAGGGCGGTGGCAGTGATGCTAGAATGCGAGACTGCATCCTCGCCGAAACAACGGTCTGGGAAAAATATTTGAACCTTGAATATAAAAAGGCGATGGCTGCTCTAAAGGAATGGCCGGGAGAATACGATCAAACCCTTCTTGAGGCGCAACGTGCCTGGATAGATTTCCGGTACGCTCACTGCTGGTTAGTTGACCCCGTTGGCCATTTGGGCACGTACCAAAGATTACAAGTGGCAGAATGCTTCCAGGCAATGACCGCTGAGCGTACCATTGAATTGCGCGAATTGCAGGATAGGCTTCAAGAGTCTCGATGAGAATCTTCGTGGGCCCAATCCGACAGATTCAGCAGGATTAACTGGAACCGCCAATCATCTCATTCCTACACGCCATTTTGTGCCAGATGTCTGTCCATGTAGCTTCAGGCCGTTCAAGCCTTAAGCGAAACATCTTGAATTGCCGGGTCAACCGGACGGCCACGAGAAAAATCAAAAACCCTTGTACTGGTTATGTGCATTTCAAAAATTCTCAATGATGCCTTTGCCAGCACCACGCACATTCTGCCAAACGGTCATTTTCTTGACTGGCCCATACAGAATCAGCTCGCCATAAATGCTGCAGATATCCGGAACTAGACCGTACGCACTGCCAGCGGAGCAGGCGGTGTTAGCAGCATCCGCGAAGCGTGAAGCCTGCCGAACGAGCAGGTGATACGGTTCAGCTGTACTGAACAGCTATGGAAAAGTTCCAGATCATCATTCACAATGATGCTGTCCATTCGCTCTCGCATGCCTCTCAATCACCCCGACCGCCATGAAATATTCGTCGCCTGATTTTGTGGTTTTGGCATGACTGGACTTCCAGTTCCGGCTGTCGACATCGACCCTAGGCTGCATGATCTGCCGGATGCCCAACATATTGCGAGGGGGCATCCAAAAACCTGCCTCGTTTTGGGGAGGGGGAGTCGTGTGTGCTTTATTGCTAATATTGCAAGGCAGACAGTCATGAAGGTAATCGGTCGGCCAATGGAGATCTACCTTGTTGAAGCTTTGCAGCTCGAATTGCGTAATTATCCAGCATGAACACGGCTCAAATACACCGAATACCGTCTGCATTTGAGCCGATTTGAGCCTCGTAACCGTCCTTTAACTGCAAATACGGATTGCTACCTTTCCGGACGATATCTACATGGCGCGATAATACCGGTAGCAATGCTTTCGCCCGAGTCGATCAGCACACTCGGTTCATGGGTGTATACCTGGATGAAAAAGTACTTGAATTCTTCGGTGCTGCTTTGATTCATTGGCACGCGCAACCTGATCCTGCTCTTGCCCTCAAAAAACAGGCGGTTCAGAAAACGTGCTGGACGGTTCGGTGAAGTGGGAGGACCGAAATCGGCATGTGGCCAAGCAACTACCATGTCTGGAACCGGAGTTCCAACCCAGTTGTTGATTCGGTAGTAGGTATGTCCGACAGGATGGTTCAAGTTTCCTCTGTTGTAGATCATGAACTCAAAATGTTCGCCAGCACAGGCGTAGCTTTCATTTTGCAGTGGCCGAACCTGAATCAGCACCGGCTGATCCGGTGGCAGGAACACCTGTGGCAAGGTATATTCATCATTATCATCCTCCTTTTCATCATTGTTGCCTGCATACGTCGGAAACGCTGCCACCATCAGAATGCCTAGCAGCACAATTCCTGAAATCAGTCTGGTTGAGTATGTTATGTTCATGGATATATCTCCTTATGCTGACTCACTAATGATCAGCAGAATAAGGCACTTTCATTTCTAAAGCAAGAATTTTACGATCTTGTTGTTCTACATTGCGACGATTAGCCTCTGGACATGTGGTGGTGACTCAGCTTCCGGTGCAGGGTGTTTTCTAGTTTTGCTACTGGCTCGATTTCTGCGAAGCTG
This sequence comes from Gammaproteobacteria bacterium, assembly GCA_026709505.1. Classification (GTDB taxonomy): domain Bacteria; phylum Pseudomonadota; class Gammaproteobacteria; order Arenicellales; family Poriferihabitantaceae; genus Poriferihabitans. The sequence goes on from JAPOSW010000104.1 coordinate 17,792, forward strand.
GCTAGCTTGGCATAACATACTGGGTTCGCCTTTCATCTAGCGAGCGCCTCAATCCGCATGTTCCATGCCGCATTTTTCTGATAAGGGCCATTATCGGCAAGAGGAAGCCATCGGGAAGCATGACATGCGACAACTGTGAAGCAGACGAGTGCGGAGCCAGTTGCGAATCAGGGCTGCTTGCCTGATTCGTCCACCTTGCGGTGCAGTCGGTCGAAATACAGCTTGATGTCCAGTAGCAGCGCCTTGACATTATCAAGAATCAGGATTTTTATACCGGCTTGATGACATAAAGATGGTCATTGTAATGGCTGTTCTAAAATGCCCCTGCCAAAGACGCCGCAAAACTCGATTAGTCAAATTTCGAGACTGTAATTCCGCTTACCACCCCCCTGTCCGGGCGGGTTTTCCTGATAGGTTCTGTTTTGAAGATTAGCGGCTAACAGCAGTCATGTGTTCACTGAACCATAGCCTGCAGTGATTCTGGCTGATTTCACAGATGCCTCTCGACCGGAAAGGTCGGCAAGCGGCTATACGCCCTTTCTTTGCGGCCCGCATGCCGGTTCTGAAAAATCGGTCAATGAAGCATTCAGCTGATCAGCAAAACTACACCAGCGACGCCAAGAATAAACGCATAGCCCCAGAACCCGTTTCGAACCAGCGACTGAAGCAGGGTTTCACCAGAACCGACAGTTGCCCATGAAATCAGCACCCAGAAAGGTATTGTGTAAACCAGAAAGGATGGCAGTCCAGTCAAGCTGGTCCAGATCACAACCTGATGCAGAAATACCGAACCCAGCACAAAAGCAATGAATGCAGACAGCAGCGAAAGTACGTCTGAATTGTTGGACTTGACAAGTCTATGAAGTATCATACCGGCCTCATTAATAATATGATGTGCAGCACCTGCTATCATAATCTCATACAGCAATCCCAACACCAGAATTTTTACCATGCGACACTACGATACGGCCTTGTTGCGGGACATTGACCACAGGCACTACTACCACCCTTTTACCAATCATCCGGAAATGTGGTCAAAGGGCACGAGAATCATCACCGGAGCAGAAAACATATATATCCATGACAGCGATGGCAATCGCTATCTGGATGCGATGAGCGGATTGTGGTGCGTCAATATCGGATACGGAAGGCGCGAACTTGCGGAAACCGCCAAACTGCAAATGGAACAGCTTCCCTATTACAACAGCTTCTTCCAGACTGCCCAGTTACCAGCGGTCGAATTGTCCGAGATGCTGGCCTCCTTGACCCCAGAGGGCCTGGACCGAACATTTTTCGGATGCTCGGGATCCGATGCGAATGACACCATTGTGCGCCTGGTCAGACACTTCTGGGCCTGTCAGGGCCACCCGGACAAGAATATCATCGTCAGCCGCAAGAACGCCTATCACGGCTCGACGATCGCGGGCACCAGCCTCGGCGGCATGGCCTCCATGCATGCACAAGGCGGATTGCCAATCCCCAATATCATGCACATCAATCAACCCTACTACTATCGCGAGGGAGATGGGATGACCCTTGAGGAATTTGGACTTGAACGAGCCAGAGAACTCGAAACGTTGATACTCGAGGCTGGACCTGACCGTATTGCCGCCTTCATTGGCGAGCCCATTCAAGGCGCTGGCGGCATCATCATCCCACCCGAGAGCTACTGGCCCGAAATCAATAGAATCTGCAAGAAATATGACGTGCTTCTGTGCGCCGATGAGGTGATATGCGGATTCGGCCGAACCGGCAACTGGTTCGGTTCCCAAACCCTCGGCATTGATGCCGATGTCCTGACCCTGGCGAAAGGACTGTCTTCCGGCTACCAGCCAATCAGCGCAGTGGTCTTCTCCGAGCAGATCGGCGAAGTCCTTGATAGGGAAGGAGGAGAATTCACGCATGGCTATACCTACTCTGGACACCCGGTTGCCTGCGCTGTCGCCCTGAAGAACCTCCAGATCATGCGCGACGAACAGATTATTGAACATGCACGGGAAAATACCCTCGACTACCTGCAGTCCAAGATCGTCCTGCTTGGAAAGCACCCTCTGGTCGGTGAAGCCAGAGGCTGCGGATTCCTGGGTGCGCTGGAACTGGTCAAGGACACCGAGTCCAGAGAGAAATTTGACGATAAGGCTACCGCAGGCAAGACATGTCGCGATATCGCCCTGAATAACGGCCTCATCATGCGAGCCATTGGCGATACCATGGTCATGTGCCCCCCTCTGATCATCACCCGTGAGCAAATAGATGAAATGTACGGATTGGCCCTGAAGACACTGAACCAGACCCAGGATGCCCTGAATCAATAATCCACAGGAACCATCTGGGCGTTCCGATCCTCCTGCTATCCTGAACCCTGAATACGTCCACCAATCTGATGACGCCATCAGGCCGGCCAGGAACACTGGATTCGATCAAGTCCTGCGCTTACGCCAATGGCGATCTGCAGCGAACCAACGGAATCCGGAAAATCTTCTACGATGGCTACTGGATTCGCTACTATGAACCCCCGACTGAATCATTCAGCGCCAAGAAGCAATTGCTCGATGCCCTGACCCGCCGGGCCTTCCATCATACCGAGCCCGGCATCAACACGCCCGGCGATCGTCTTGACGACGTACGCAGGGCCTATGATGAAGAAACCGACCCGCAACGCAGGCGAGTCAATGCGGCAATGCTGGCCGGATCACTGTTTAATCGGGCAACCGACATCTTTACTGCAATCGTCGACCTTGAAGAACGCGGCATCGTGGTCACCGAAAACGATGACCTGATGAAGCAGTGCGAGAACTGCCTGACCGAAGCCCTGTCGCTATGCGGCAACGTCAAACACTACAGTGGCGAAGAAGGCGTCGATGAACTGTGGGGCGAGCCCGTCAAGGTTTTCACCATGTCAATTGCAGACTATTACCTCAGTCGATACCGGAAAATCGCCCAGGCGATGAAGGAAATCGACCAGATTGGCGAAATCATTGATGTGACCGTCTGCTCCCTCCCCTGGTTTGAAGGGTCGCATCCATTGATTGAAGGCTTCATTGAAGTCGCCAAGTCAGAAAGCGAGGTCTTCAGAAGCGATCCGGACTACCTTCGCATCTGGCCTGAATTTGTAGCCGATGGCGAGAAAATTCTCAATTTCCAGCCCGCTATCCCCGAAAATGCCGGGGCCTGCCTTGAACAGCATGTCAAAAACGGATTGCACCTGCTCTGCGCAGGCAAGAATCTCATCACCTGGATTGCCAACATCCGCGTGCCGATGCCGGTCAGTACCGAGCAGTACCTGAAAAAATGCGCACTGTACCGGGAAAATACTCTAAAATTCACCGAGTGATCCGATTATTGTCGCGAAAGACAGTTGGCTACCGACCTTCAAAAAACCGCACTCTATGACCGACATCTGACAGCAGGCGCCAAAATGGTGCCGTTTGCCGGCTACGAGATGCCCGTCAGCTACCCGCCGGGGATTATCCAGGAACATCAGCATACCCGCAAGCATGCCGGGCTGTTTGATGTTTCGCACATGGGGCAAATTCTCGTTGAAGGGAATCATTGTGCAGAACTCCTGGAGGCCATGATGCCCTCTGACCTGATTAGTCTTCAGCCTCGCCAGCTCCGTTATTCGCTGCTGCTCAATGAACAGGGGGGGATTCTTGATGACCTGATTGTGTTCCGAACCGATCCCGATAGGTTTGTACTCACCGTCAACGCAGGCTGTAAAAGCAGGGATCTTGAACACCTTGAGAGCAGTCTCGGCGATCAGCTCAATATTTCAATGATTCCCGGCAATTCCCTGTTGGCCCTGCAGGGACCCGATAGCGCTTCGGTCATGCAAGTTCTGGGACAGCCGACATTCGACATGGGCTTCATGCAAAACCGGAACATGAAAATTGCGGACATGAACTGCAATGTCTCCCGTTCAGGGTATACCGGAGAAGACGGATTCGAAATATCCGTTGAGGATTCTCTTGTCGATCGGCTTGCCGAAACCCTGCTTGCCGATGAGAGGGTCATGTGGGCCGGGCTCGGAGCCCGCGATTCCTTGAGAATGGAAGCCGGATTGAATCTCCATGGCCAGGAAATGAATGACTCACTGACTCCGCTGGATGCTGGCGTTCTCTGGGCCATATCCAAATCCAGAAGACCCAGTGGTGAACGACCGGGCGGGTTTGTGGGAGCGGAAGCAGTTTTCGATGCCTTGTCCAGACCACAGGAAAAACGCCTGGTCGGACTGGTGCCAGAAGGACGAGCCCCCTTGCGAAGCGGGGTCGAACTGCTGGATCAGGCCGACAGCCGGATTGGGCATGTCACAAGCGGAGGCTACAGCCCGAGTTTGTTGCATCCGATATGTCTCGCTATAATCGACAGTCGACACTCAGCGATTGGAACTAAAGTATATGCCAGTGTCAGAAACCGTCAGATACCGGCAACCGTAAGTGCACTGCCCTTTGTCAAGCATCGCTACTACAGATGTTCCTGACGATCTGTAAAATGATTTATTTCTGCAACCATCCCTAGAGCGGAGAAAACAAGATGAAGACCAGATATACCGAAGAACATGAATGGGTCACCCAGAATGACGATCTCTTCACGATTGGAATCACTGATTATGCGCAAGACCAACTGGGAGACATCGTTTTCGTACAGTTGCCCGATACCGACAGTGAAGTCAACAAGGGAGAGGAATTGTCCGTCATTGAGTCGGTCAAGGCAGCCGGAGAAATCAAGTCCCCCATCACCGGGATTGTGCTGGAAGTCAATGAGGCACTGGATGGAGAACCCGAACTGGTTAACGAGTCAGCGGAAGATTCAGGCTGGATCTGCAAGATCAAGTGCCCCGACCACAGGGAATTCAACTCACTCATGGACGCTCATCAGTATCAGTCATTCCTTCGCGAACTGTCCTGACTGCCCCCCCCCCAAGCGGCGATCCGTCGATTTACCCGGAAGGACATCATGCCAAGAGCTGACGATTTCACGAAACGGCATATCGGCTCAACGCCGGAGCAGATTTCACGGATGCTGGGCGATCTTGGACTGGATTCTCTCGACGAATTGATTGAAACGACCATTCCCAATGCAATCGTCAGCAAGCACGATCTGTCCCTGCCCCGCTCACTCGACGAAAACCGGCTCAACAAGGAAGTTCGCACCATTGCCGCCGAGAACCATGTAGCCATATCCATGATTGGCATGGGATATTACGGAACCGTAACGCCTCCCGTGATCCGCAGAAATGTCCTCGAGAATCCGGACTGGTATACCGCCTACACTCCCTATCAGGCTGAAATCAGTCAAGCCCGTCTTGAAGTGCTGATGGCCTTCCAGCAAATGATCATGGATTTGACCTCGATGGGTCTTGCCAATGCCTCGCTGCTGGATGAAGCAACCGCGGCGGCTGAAGCGATGCAGGTTGCAAAACGGGTCAGCAAAAACAAGTCGGATCGGATTGTTGCAGATCAAAACATCTTCCCGCAAACCCTGGCAGTCATCCAGACCCGCGCAGAACCACTGGGCATTGAGGTCGTTGTCGGCGACCTTGAAAACGGGCTTGCCGAGGAACCGTGTTTTGCCGCGCTTATGCAAAACCCGGCCGGAGACGGCCTATTTCGGGATTACGTACCGACTATCGAAAAGCTGCATCAGCAAAACGCACTGGCAATTGTCATGGCCGACCCCCTGTCGCTGGTCATGGCCAGGCCGCCCGGCGAGATGGGCGCCGATATCGTGGTGGGCAGCACTCAGCGGTTCGGCGTCCCGATGGGGTTTGGCGGACCGCATGCGGCATATCTCGCCACGCATGAAAAATACAAGCGCTCCATTCCAGGGCGGCTGATTGGCACCACCATCGACTCGAACGGCAATCTTGCCTATCGCATGGCCTTGCAGACCCGGGAGCAGCATATTCGTCGAGACAAGGCGACCAGCAATATCTGCACTTCGCAGGTCTTGCTGGCGATCATGGCCACAGTATATGCCATGTATCATGGACCCGAGGGGCTGTACCGAATTGCCTCGGGCATCAACCGCCTGACCCGGGTTCTGGCATCGGAACTGACCAATCTTGGGTTTGAAGTGGTTCATGACCATTACTTCGACACCTTGAAGATACGCATGCCGGGCAAGGCCTCCGGCCTCATCGACAAGGCGGAACGCGCCCGTTACAACCTCAGGCTGATTGACGGTGACCACGTCGGAATCAGCCTGGATGAAACGACGAACCGCGAAAAAGTAGTCGGTCTGCTTGAGGTCTTTGAAGGACTGACCACAGGACAGGTTCGAGGCAATTTGTTTGATATCGATCTGCCAGGCTCCCTTCCTGATCACATGGTTCGGACCAGTGACTACCTGACTCATCCGATCTTTCATCGTTATCGCTCGGAAACCGAGTTCATGCGCTACTTGAGAAGGACGGCCAGCAAGGACATTACGCTTGCGCAATCCATGATTCCACTCGGTTCATGCACCATGAAACTGAATGCGGCAAGCGAGATGGAACCGATTTCCAATCCTAACTTTGCGCATGTCCACCCGTTCGCACCTTCCAGACACACTTGCGGCTATCAAGCGTGCATCAGTTCGCTTGAGAAGATGCTCTGCGAGATTACCGGATTTGACGGCTTTTCCTTCCAGCCCAATGCCGGATCACAGGGCGAGTACGCTGGGCTACTGTGCATTCGGGCCTACCATCATGCCAATGGCAACCCGGATCGTGATGTCTGCCTAATCCCCTCATCCGCACATGGAACGAATCCAGCGAGCGCAATCATGGCCGGCATGAAAGTGGTCGTGGCTGACTGCAATGCCGATGGCAACATCGATATCGATGATTTCAGAAACAAGGCCGAGCAGTACAAGGATACATTGTCGGCAACCATGATCACCTACCCTTCCACGCACGGCGTATTTGAAGAATCGATCATGGAGCTATGCCGGATCGTGCACTGCAACGGAGGCCAGGTTTACATGGACGGCGCCAATATGAATGCCATGGTCGGGTTCTGCCGACCGGCCGAAATGGGCGCGGACGTCATGCACCTCAATTTGCACAAGACCTTTGCCATTCCCCATGGCGGTGGCGGACCCGGCATGGGTCCGATCGGAGTCAGAAACCACCTGAGGCCGTTTTTGCCCGATCATCCGGTAGTCAGTTGCAACCAGGGCGGTTCGGCGCCTATCGGAACAATCTCGGGTGCTCCGTGGGGATCGCCGCTGATCTTGCTGATTTCCTGGTGCTATCTGCGGCTGCTCGGCAAGCATGGCTTGCGAAGAGCGACACAAATCTCAATTTTGAATGCCAACTACATTGCTCACCGCCTTGACCCGCACTATCCAGTCGTCTACAAGGGTGTTCAGGGACGCGTTGCGCACGAATGCGTGATAAACCTCGCCCCGATCAAGGAAAGTGCGGGAATCACCGTCGATGATGTTGCAAAACGACTTATTGATTACGGGTTTCATGCCCCAACCGTGTCCTGGCCGGTTGCGGATTCAATGATGATCGAGCCGACCGAAAGCGAGTCGCTGGATGAATTGAATCGCTTCTGCAATGCGATGATTCATATTCGAGAAGAAATTGCCGAGGTTGAACAAGGCAAGATATCGCTCGAGCAGAGCCTGCTAGCCAACGCGCCACACGCTTATCATCTGCTGACCGAGGAGAACTGGGACCGTCCCTACAGCAAGGAAAGGGCTTTTTTTCCGACTCGCGAGACCATGCGGAACAAGTTCTGGCCACCGGTTGGACGCATTGATAATGTGTATGGTGATCGCAATCCGGTTTGCACGTGTCCTCCCATTGATGAATACGAATAAATCAACAGGATATTGATCATGACTGAAATAGCACAGCCAGCAGGGCCCCGTCCGAAACCAGTCGTTCAGGGGGAGAAGCTACGAGGCGCAGCAAAGATGGAGCGCATCCCGGTCAAGTTCGACCCGCTTCCGCGCGACCAGCTGCTGAGAAAGCCGAAATGGATTCGCGCGAGCTTTACCGGCACGGCGGCGGTTGCATCACTGAAAAAGAAACTGAGGGCCGGTGGACTGCATACGGTCTGTGAAGAAGCAGCCTGCCCCAATCTTGGAGAATGTTTCAGCAACGGCACTGCGACCTTCATGATTATGGGAGACATCTGCACGCGTCGCTGTCCGTTTTGCGATGTTGCCCATGGCCGGCCCAGTCCATTGAACCCGGATGAACCGGATACGCTCGCCATGACAGTTGCCAGCATGGACCTCAGGTATGTGGTAATCACCTCAGTCGATCGGGATGACCTCAGGGATGGAGGAGCGAAACATTTCACAGACTGCATTCAGGCCATACGAGAGCAAAGTCCAGATACCCGAATTGAAGTGCTGGTGCCGGATTTTCGCGGTCGCATGGATATCGCACTGCATATTCTAGATACGGCGCCACCGGATGTGTTCAACCACAATCTGGAGACCGTGCCGAGGCTATACAAACAGGCCCGACCGGGATCGGATTATCAATTCTCGCTGACCTTGCTGGAACAAGCCAGGAAAAAGTGGCCGCAAATGCCCACCAAATCCGGCATCATGCTGGGCCTTGGCGAGACTCGCGAGGAAATCATGCAAGTCATGCAGGACATGCGCGAGCACGACATTGACATGATTACGCTGGGGCAATATCTGCAACCGAGCCGACACCACCTCGCAGTCCAGAAATACTGGACACCCGAAGAATTTGACGAACTGGGCGAGTACGGAGGTCGACTCGGGTTCGCCAACGTTGCTTCCGGGCCCATGGTCCGCTCTTCCTACCATGCCGATTTGCAGGCTCGTGAATTGTCTTAACAAACCAGCATCAATCTGTGTTAGACTAGCCCCTCTAATCAAATTGAGATAATCAATTCAAAAGGATCCGATTATCCATAATTCTAACTATTTATTATTCAAAGGAGATTACAATCATGATTAAATCCTTAAAAATCGCAGTCATAGCAGTTGCGCTGTCTGTCGCCGGGTTCTCAGCGAATGCTGCCACACTCGACGATGTACAGGCACGCGGAGAGTTGAATTGCGTTGTTACCACAGGTTTGGCAGGTTTTGCCGCACCTGATGAAAATGGGCGATGGGACGGCTTCGACGTCGATTTTTGCCGCGCTGTTGCTGCTGCAGTGCTGGGTGACGGTGAAAAAGTGAAATTTGTTCCATCAACCGGCAAAACCCGCTTCACGCTGCTGAATTCCGGTGAAGGCGATATCCTGTTTCGCAATACAACCGAAACCATGAGCCGTGATGCCGACCTGAAGTTGACCTTTCTTCCCATCAACTACTATGATGGCCAGGGATTCCTGATTCGAAGGGATATGGGCATTACTTCCGCTAGCGATTTGAATGGCGCCTCCGTCTGCATCCAGACCGGCACCACAACCGAATTGAACCTGGCTGACTATTTTCGCGCAAACGGCATGAGTTACGAGCCGGTAAATATTGAAACCAACGAAGAAGGGATCGCGAACTACTCAGGAAACCGATGCGACGTGTACACCACTGATGCTTCTGGCCTCGCTTCAACCCGTGCCGCGCTTGACGACCCTTCCGCCCACGTCATTCTTCCTGAAATCATCTCAAAAGAACCTCTTGGTGGAGCTGTTCGACACGGTGATGACCAATGGGCTGATATTGGCAAATGGGTGGTTAATGCAATTATCAATGCCGAAGAGCTTGGCGTATCCTCGGCCAATGTAGGCGAAATGTGCGCGGCTGCCGGCGATAACCCAAGCATTAACCGCTTGTGCGGAACTGAAGGAGATGCCGGATCCTGGGTCGGTCTTGACAGCAAATGGGCAGTACGGGTTCTTGAACAGGTCGGCAACTATGGAGAGATTTTCGAGCGTCATATCGGACCCAACACTCCTCTGGCACTTGAGCGTGGCTTGAATGCCCAGTGGACAGATGGCGGTATCCTGTATGCTGCACCGATACGATAACTGGCACAGCCCCTTACAGAGTCATTTCCGGTGACTTTGTGCATGGTCCTGACCGAAGCAGTCGCAAGACTGCTTCGGTCTTTTTCTCTTTGTCCAGGCTATTGCACTTTGCCTGCTTCAGAGTGCATAATCCTCAATAGGGTCCCGAATACTACATCTGACAGTATGGGAAAATAACATGGCAGAAACAGTTGCCGTACCATCCCAACGCAACGTCATCTCCCGTCTCTGGAACGATAAGGAGTCTCGTTCCGTAATAATTCAAGTCCTGACTATTTCCCTGGTGTTCGCCTTTTTGGCCTACATCATTCATAACGCCGTGGTTAATCTGCAGGCCATTGGCAAGGGATTCAGCTACAACTTTCTCTGGCAGCCGTCGAGCTATGACATCAATCAGCACCTGATCGATTACGACTCAAGGTCGACTCATTTCAGAGCCATGCTGGTCGGTATCCTGAATACCATTTTAGTGGCGGTATGCGGGATCGTCCTGGCATCCATTGTCGGATTTGTGCTCGGCGTATTGCGCCTGTCCAAGAACTGGATCGTCAATCGACTGGCCTACTGCTACATTGAATACGTCCGAAATGTGCCGGTCCTTCTGCATATCCTGTTGGTCCACGGACTGATTGTTCATGCATTTCCAGTCCCGCGACAGGCAATTTCCATCGGCGATGTTACCTTCATGACCAACCGCGGGATTTTTTCTCCAAAACCCCTCTATGAACCCCTGTTTCTGGTAGTTATTGTGCTGTTTGTGCTCGCACTGGCATTTATGTGGTGGTTCAAGCGTCACGCACAGAAAGTCCAGGATGAGACCGGCAAGCGCTATCCGGTATTCTGGATCGGTCTCGGAACAATCGTCGGCATACCACTGGTTTCCTTTTTCCTGCTGGGAAGCCCGATCACCTGGGATGTGCCAGCGCTGAAAGGATTCAACTTTACTGGCGGCATGGTGGTTCGTCCTGAATTCATCGCCTTGCTACTTGCATTGTCTCTGTACACGGCTGCGTTCATTGGCGAGATTGTTCGCGCGGGAATACTGGGCATCTATTACGGTCAAACAGAAGCTTCTTATGCACTTGGCATCAACCGTGGACGCACCCTGTCCCTAGTAGTTATTCCCCAGGCACTTCGCATCATTGTGCCACCCTTGACCTCTCAGTATCTGAACCTGATGAAAAACTCTTCGCTCGCAGTTGCGATCGGGTACATGGACATTGTGGCCACCATCGGTGGTATCTCACTGAACCAGACTGGCCGTGAAATGGAGTGCATGATCATTGTGCTTACTCTCTATCTGGTAATGTCGTTGATCATCTCCATGATCATGAACTGGTATAACAAGCGTATCAAATTGGTTGAAAGGTAGGGAGTCAGTCAATAATGGAACAAGCCGCATACAAACCAGGTGAACATCCGGATCTCCCACCGCCTTCAGACACGGTGGGTCCCATTGCATGGGTGCGTGCCAACCTGCTTTCCTCACCAACCAATATCGTACTGACTGTCCTGTCGATCTGGTTTCTCTATGAAATCATACCCGCGACTCTGGATTGGGCATTTCTGGATGCAGCGTTTACCGGAGAGAGTCGTGATGAGTGCCGTGCAAAAGCAGGCGGAGCATGCTGGGCATTTATCGGAGAGCGCTTCAACCTGTTCACATATGGCTTTTATCCGGCCGATGAGCGCTGGAGAATCGATTTGGCGTTTGTCCTGCTATGCGTAGCCTTGCTACCTGTGCTCTGGGACCGCTGCCCGCTTCGCAAATACGGACTGTATTTTGCATGCGCTTTTCCATTCGTCGCTGGATGGCTGTTGCTTGGCGGCTTTGGACTGACACCAGTCGATACCGACGAATTCGGTGGCTTCATGCTGACACTGGTAATTGGGATCACAGGCATTACGTTCTCATTACCGATTGGCATCATACTGGCTTTGGGACGACAATCCGATATGCTTATCGTTCGAGTCTTCTCAATCTGGTTTATCGAGTTTTTCCGTGGAGTTCCATTAATTACCCTGCTGTTCGTTGCGTCGACCATGCTGAACTATTTTCTGCCGACGGGAACCACATTCGACCTATTGCTTAGGGTACTAATCATGGTCACGCTGTTTGCTTCGGCCTACATGGCGGAAGTTATTCGTGGCGGACTACAGGCTCTGCCTCGCGGACAATATGAAGCAGCGGATTCAATGGGCCTCAAGTACTGGACATCCATGAGGCTGATCATCCTCCCTCAGGCACTTAAAATTTCAATCCCCGGGATTGTTAATACCTTTATTGGACTCTACAAGGACACAACACTGGTTATCATTATTGGACTGTTGGACCCTCTTGGAGTGGGAAGATCGTCACTCGCTGATACGAAGTGGACAGGCCTTTCCAATGAAATGTACCTGTTTGTTGCAATATTCTTCTTCATTTCCTGTTTTGGGATGTCTCGATATTCTCTATACCTTGAGAAGAAGCTTGCGACCGGTCACGAACGTTAATGAGGTTGGGTTATGAACGAAACTGCTGATAAGTCAAATGACAATCCAGAAAAGGAAATTGTGATTGTCATCCGCAAGATGCACAAATGGTATGGACAGTTTCATGTTCTAAAAGATATTAATCTTAATGTTGAACGGGGGGAAAAAATTGTTATCTGTGGACCTTCCGGCTCTGGAAAATCCACTTTAATTCGATGTATAAATCGACTGGAAGAGCATCAGGACGGAGAAATCATTGTTGATGGCACTGAGCTCACCAACGACCTCAAGAATGTGGAACTGGTCAGACGTGAAGTCGGGATGGTTTTTCAACATTTCAATTTATTTCCGCATCTCACGGTCCTTGATAACTGCACCCTCGCTCCGATCTGGGTTAGAAAGGAACCTCGGGAAGAAGCCGAAGCCACAGCCATGGAGTATTTGGAGCGGGTCAAGATACCGGATCAGGCAAACAAGTTTCCCGGGCAGTTATCGGGTGGGCAACAGCAACGAGTCGCGATAGCTCGCTCACTGTGCATGAAACCACGCGTCATGTTGTTTGATGAACCAACCTCTGCCCTGGATCCCGAAATGATCAAGGAAGTACTTGACGTCATGATCGAACTAGCCAATGTAGGAATGACCATGTTATGTGTAACTCACGAAATGGGCTTTGCAAAAACTGTAGCTGACCGAGTGATTTTCATGGATGAAGGAGAAATCATTGAGCAGAACAAACCACATGATTTTTTTGATAGTCCACAACATGATCGGACCAAGCTGTTCTTGAGCCAGATTCTCAATCATTGATTATTGTTTGACTCAAGTTTCGGAGTTCGTTTTCGTCCGAAAAGAGTCATAAATCTACTGACAGGCATAGAGGCCTCATATCGGTTACAGATATATGTTTTCTATTACATCCCATTGGATCCGCCGAAGCAGGCCTGAATGCAAGTCCAGGTCTGATCCCTTGATGTCCGGCATCCGGACATCGCTCGTGTACCGGGCGATCAACGGGCACATGGGGGGAATTCCTCTGCCACATGTTGCACTCGGTCCCCGGATAGCTTGCCGGGAACGTCAGGCTACAGGAGGACTGGCACCATGAAATCACTCAACCTGAGCCCCGAAACTTGAGTTGTTTAAAAGATATGGCACTTGGTAAAAACCCGGAATTTACGCAAGCCGAGTTGTGTCGTTACGATTTACAGTAGGTATAAGAATAGACATTGAATTGGCTAATTCAGGAAATTTCTCTGATTGATTTCAAACAGGCTAATCGTTACCCTTCTAGTCGTTACCTTGCTTGCTATGCACTATTGCAAAATTGGACTTGATCTCAAAAAATGGCAACAAACTCTATTAAGGCAGGCTCAACAAAGTTTTGGGATAGGCTGGCGGATGTTTTTCTTGGAGATTTAAATGAAGATGAAAAGATCCCATTATGGGGACGATTTCTAATTTCGTTTGCAGGCGTTTTGTCTTACATTATTGGATATGCTCTAATCACCTATCATCTCACCACACATGACACGGTCGCGCCGACCAAGGTCCCCGGCCATG